>NZ_LSIX01001003.1:0-7424 GCF_001556475.1 Methylobacterium sp. CCH5-D2
GCAACCTGCGGTGCGGCGGCTGCGCGTCTCGTCACATGTGGATAACGAGGACGATTCCGGCGGCCGGGTTGCCGGGCCCGCGCTTCGGCGCAGATAGAACAAAAGATGAACAAACGACCGATTGGGAGGGTGTCCCGTGCATGACGTCCAGCGATCCTCGATCGGTCCTCGGCACGCTCCGCGCGCGCATCGCCACCCTGGAACGGGGATCGGGCACCGCGCCCGCGCCGGTCGCGTACCTGCCCTTCGGCCTCTCCGCGATCGACAGGCTGCTGCCCGGCCGCGGGTTGCAGCTCGGAGCCCTGCACGAGGTCGCACCCGCCCAGGCGGCCATCAGCCACGCGGCGGCCTGCACCCTGTTCGCCGCCGGCATCCTGGCGCGGACGCAGGGGCCCATCCTCTGGTGCCTGGCCGCACGCGACCTGTTCGCGCCCGCGCTCGCCCGGGTCGGCCTGCATCCCGACCGCGTCATCTACGTCGAGACCTACCGGGAGGCCGAGCTCCTGCCGCTGGTCGAGGAAGGCGCGCGCTTCCGAGGCTTGGCCGGCGTCGTCGGGGAGGTCGCGCGAACGGGCCTCACCGCCTCGCGCCGGCTCCAGCTCTGCGCCGAGGAGAGCGGCGTCACCGTCCTGCTCGTCCGTCGCGCGCCCGCTGCCTCGGATGGTGCGGGTACGACGGCGAGCGCGGCGACGAGCCGCTGGTCGGTCGAGGCGGTGCCGGCATCGCGCCGCGCGGCGGGCTTCGGGCGTGGGCGCTGGCGAGTCGGGCTGCAGCGCTGCCGCGGCGCGGCGCTCGGGTCGGAGCCGGCCTCCTGGCTCGTCGAGGCCTGCGATGAGGCGGGTCGTCTCGCTCTACCTGCCGACCTGGCCGAGCGATCGCATCCGCAGGCGCGACAAGGCCGCGCCGCCGCGGGATAAGCCGCTCGTCACCGTCGTCACGGCCGGCGGAGCGCGGGTCGTCGCCAGTGCCTGCCGGGCCGCGCAGGCGCTGGGCCTGCGCGCCGGCATGGCCGTCGCGCAGGCCCAGGCGATGGTGCCCGGCATCACCGTGCGCGAGGCGACCCCGGAGGCCGATGCGGACGCGCTCGCGCGGCTGGCCGCGTGGTGCCTGTGGTGCGCCCCGCTCACCGCCCCCGATCCGCCGGACGGCGTCTGGGTCGAGATCGCGGGCTCGGCGCACCTGTTCGGCGGCGAGGCCGCGATGCTGCGCACCCTGCTCACGCGCCTGCGCGCTGGCGGCTGCACGGTGCGCCTCGCCGTCGCCGACACGCCGGGGGCGGCCTGGGCCGTGGCCCGCTTCGCGCCGCGCGAGACCTCGCCCCTGGTCGGACCGGGCCAGATGGCGGCCGCGGTCGCGAGCCTGCCCGTGCGCGCGCTCCGGCTCGCCCCCGAGACCGTCGCCGGGCTGGCGGAACTCGGCATCGAGCGGGTGGCCCAGCTCGCGGCGCTGCCGCGCGGACCGCTGAGCCTGCGCGTCGGTCGCGCCGTGCTGCAGCGGCTCGACCAGGTCCTCGGCCACGCCCCGGAGCCGATCGCCTGGGCGATGCCGGCCGAGGCCGCCGTGGTGCGCCGCGCGTTCCCGGAGCCGATCTCGGCACCCGCCACGCTGGAGCGGGTGGCCACGGACCTGACGGGCGATCTCGTCGCACTGCTCGCCCGCCGCGGCCTCGGTGCGCGCCGCCTCGACCTGAGCTTCCGCCGGGTCGATGGCGGCGTCCACGCGCTCTGCGTCGGCACGGCGTCCGCCACGCGCGACGCCGCGCATCTCGCCCGGCTGCTCTGCGCCCGCCTCGCGGAGGTCGATCCGGGCTTCGGCCTCGACGAGGCGTGCCTGGCCGCCGGCCGGACCGAGCCGCTGGCGGCCGTGCAGGGGGAGGGCCTCGATACCGGCGAGACGGCGCAGGTCGATCTCGCCGCGCTCGTCGATCGCCTCGCGGCGCGGGCCGGGGCGCGCCGGGTGTTCCGGGTGGTGCCCGTCGAGAGCCGGGTGCCGGAGCGCAGCCAGCGCCGGGCCCCGCCGCTCGCGCCTGCGGACGGCCGCTCCTGGCCCGCCGATCTCGCGCGCCCGGCCCGCCTGTTCGAGCCGCCCGAGCCGGTGCAGGCGACCGCGCTCCTGCCCGACGCGCCGCCCGCCCTGTTCGTCTGGCGCGGCGTGCGCCACCGCGTCGTGCGCGCGGACGGCCCCGAGCGCGTCCGCGGCGAGTGGTGGGCCGCCGAGGGCGAACTCGCCAGCCTGCGCGACTACTACCGCGTCGAGACCGAGGACGGGGCGCGCTACTGGATCTACCGCGACGCGCCGATGGCGGAGGGGCCGCGCTGGTGGCTGCAGGGGGTGTTCGGGTGAGCTGGCCACCTCCGGCCGCCGACCTCGTGCACTGAGCGGCGGGACCGGCCATGTCCTACGCGGAACTCCAGGTCACCAGCCACTTCTCGTTCCTGCGCGGCGCGTCCTCGCCCGAGGAGCTGTTCGCGGCCGGCCGCCTGCTCGGCCTGCGGGCGATGGCCGTGACCGACCGCGGCTCGCTCGCCGGCATCGTGCGCGCCCACGCGGCCTCCCGCACCACCGGCCTGCCCCTGATCGTCGGCTGCCGGCTCGACCCGACCGACGGGCCGCCGCTGCTGGTCTACCCGACCGATCGCGCGGCCTACGCCCGGCTCTGCCGCCTGCTCACCATCGGCAAGCGCGCGGCCGGCAAGGGCGGCTGCACGCTCGCGCTCGCGGACGTGTTCGCCCGGAGCGGCGGCCTCGTCGCGGTCGCCCTCACGGAGGGCCGGGACGGCGCGACGGTCGCGGCCGACCTGCGCCGGCTGCGCGCCGTGTTCGCCGACCGGCTCTACTGCGGCCTCACCCGCCGCTTCGTGCAGGACGACCACGCCCGGCTGGACGCCCTGACCGCCGTGGCAGGCGCGGCCAGGGTGCCGACGGTCGTCACCGGCGACGTGCTCTACCACGCCGAGGCGCGGCGCATCCTGCAGGACGTCGTCACCTGCATCCGAGCGGGCTGCACCGTCGAGGCCGCGGGCTTCCGCCTCGACGCCCATGCCGACCGGCACCTGAAGGACCCGGCCGAGGTCGCGCGCCTGTTCGCCGCCCATCCGGGCGCGGTGGCGCGCAGCCTCGAGATCGCCGAGCGCTGCCGCTTCTCCCTCGACGAGCTGACCTACCAGTACCCCGACGAGCGCGAGGATCCGTCCGGCACCCCGCAGGACACGCTGGAGGCGCTGACCTGGGCCGGCGCGCGCGCCCGCTACCCGGACGGCCTGCCCGACGCGGTCGCCCTTCAGCTGCGCCACGAACTCACCCTGATCGGGCGCTTCAGCTACGCGCCGTACTTCCTCACCGTGAACAGCATCGTGCGGTTCGCCCGCTCGCGGGGCATCCTCTGCCAGGGCCGCGGCTCGGCCGCGAACTCGGCGGTCTGCTACGTGCTCGGCATCACCAGCATCGATCCGGTGCGGCAGGGCCTGCTCTTCGAGCGCTTCATCTCCGAGGAGCGGCGCGAGCCTCCCGACATCGACGTCGACTTCGAGCACGAGCGGCGCGAGGAGGTGATCCAGTGGGTCTACGAGACCTACGGCCGCGACCGCGCCGCCCTCTGCGCCACCGTGATCCGCTACCGGGCGCGCGGCGCGGTGCGCGAGGTCGGCAAGGCGCTCGGCGTGCCCGAGGACGTCACCGGCGCGCTCGCCGGCCTGGTCTGGGGCTGGTCGGCCGACGGGGTCGAGGAGAAGCACGCGGCCGAGCTCAACCTCAACCTCGCCGACCGGCGGCTGCGCCTCACCCTCGATCTCGCCCGGCAGCTGATCGGCACGCCGCGCCACCTCTCGCAGCATCCCGGCGGCTTCGTGCTGACGAACGACCGCCTCGACGAACTCGTCCCGGTCGAGCCCGCCAGCATGGCCGACCGGCAGGTGATCGAGTGGGACAAAGACGACATCGAGGCGCTGAAGTTCATGAAGGTCGACGTGCTCGGCCTCGGCATGCTCGGCTGCATGCGCCGCGCCTTCGACCTCCTGGCCGCGCACAAGGGCCTGCGGCTCGACCTCGCGACGATCCCGGCCGAGGACCCGGCCACCTACGCGATGATCCGGCGCGCCGACACGCTCGGCGTGTTCCAGATCGAGAGCCGGGCGCAGATGGCGATGCTGCCGCGCATGGCGCCGCGGACCTTCTACGACCTCGTCATCGAGGTGGCGGTGGTGCGCCCCGGCCCGATCCAGGGCGACATGGTCCACCCGTACCTGCGCCGCCGCGAGGGGCGGGAGGCCGTCACCTACCCGACCGAGGCGCTGCGGCGGGTGCTCGGCAAGACGCTGGGCGTGCCCCTGTTCCAGGAGCAGGCGATGCAGGTGGCGATCGTGGCCGCGGGCTTCACACCCTCGGAGGCCGACCAATTGCGACGCGCCATGGCGACCTTCAAGTTCACGGCCGGCGTGTCGAAGTTCCGCGACAAGCTGATCGCCGGCATGGTCGGCAACGGCTACGCCGCGGATTTCGCCGAGCGCACCTTCAAGCAGCTCGAGGGCTTCGGCAGCTACGGTTTTCCGGAGAGCCACGCCGCCTCCTTCGCCCTGATCGCCTACGCCTCCTCCTGGCTGAAGTGCCACCACCCGGACGTGTTCTGCTGCGCGATCCTGAACGCGCAGCCGATGGGCTTCTACGCCCCGGCCCAGCTGGTGCGGGACGCGCGCGACCACGGCGTCGAGGTGCGCCCGGTCTGCCTGAACGCCTCGGCCTGGGACTGCACCCTGGAGCCGACCGGCCGGCCGGACCGGATGGCGGTCCGGCTCGGCCTGCGCACGGTGCGGGGCCTTCGCGACGACGACGGCGCACGCCTCGTGCTGGTGCGAGACCTCGGAGCCTACGCCTCGGTCGAGGACGCGTGGCGCAGGGCCGGCGTGCCGGTCGCGGCACTCCGCCGTCTGGCGGCCGCCGACGCGTTCGGACCGGCCTTCGGCCTGGCGCGGCGCGAGGCGCTCTGGGCGATCCGGGCCCTGCGCGAGGCACCGCTGCCGCTGTTCGCGGCCGCCGAGGCGCGTGCGGGCGAGGCGCGTGCGGGTGCGACGCAAGGGGAGCTGGCGGAGGAGCCGGTGCAGCTCCGGCCGATGACGCCGGGCCGCGAGGTCGCCGAGGATTACCGCGCCACCAGCCTGTCCCTGCGCGGCCATCCGCTGGCCTTCCTGCGCGGCGACCTCGCCGCGGAGCGCTACGTCCGCTGCTCCGACCTCGAGCGGACGCGGGACGGCGGGCGCGTCGCGGTCGCGGGCCTGGTGCTGATCCGGCAGAAGCCGGGCTCGGCCAAGGGCGTCATGTTCATCACGCTGGAGGACGAGACCGGCATCGCCAACCTGATCGTCTGGCCCGGTTTGTTCGAGCGGCAGCGGGCGCTGGTGCTGCGCGCCGGATTGCTCGGCTGCCGCGGTCGGGTCCAGAGGCAGGGCAAGGTCCTGCACCTGATCGTGGAGCATCTCGTCGACCTGTCCTCTTGGCTGGGTCGAATCGGGGGCGACGAGGGGTTCGCGCTGGCGACGGGCCGCGGCGACGAGGCCCGGCACGGTGGCTCCCCCGATCAGCGCGTTGCTCCGTCCCGCTCGACGGTCCCATCGGATCCGCCGTTGGCGCGCGCGCGGGACATTCTCATTCCGGACCTGCATCTCGACGGGCTGCGTGCGGCTCCCGATGCGCCCACCATCCGTGTGGCCTCACGAAATTTCCGCTGAGCTCAAAGCCAACTCTGATTTCTGTAGAGAGCGAGGGAACAACATATGATCGATGGGCTTGGCAGATGAAAAAATATTCACGCGCACACCCGGATCGCAGATATATTGTGATGGACATTGGGCGCACGCCCCGACCTCTATGGATCCCTCCCAGCGACACTGATTGGCGGCTCGGCCCAGGTCGTATCTTCGGGGAGCAGGTCACGTCGCGTCCTTGATCGTGCGGTTCATTCGCTCGACCTGACCGTTGGTCCAAGGGTGACGCGACTTGGTCAGACGATGGTCGATATCGTTGCGGGCGCAGGCAAGCTCGAAGCTGTGGGCCCGGAAGGTCTCGCCGGCTGCAATCGCTTCCTTGATGATGGAGGCGGCTGAGGCGACGTTGCCGGGCCTGGTGAAGTTGCGATCGAGCAGGCCGAGAGAGCCGTCGCGACGGCCATGATCGGTGCCAGCAGGGCTTTGCGGCATCGTTCACCTCTCCCGAATCGGGTTGTGAGTTCCGCTAGGCAGAGTGCTGCAGGATGGTCGCCAGTCTGCGTGAAAGCACCTTCGCCGCGCAGGCTCGGCCCCCGGCGGCTTCGCGGGCATCGAGGGCTTTCCTTTCAGGGGGAAGGTGCCGGCTCGCATCAGAACCTCGCACCCTCGGCTTCGACCCTCACGGCAGCGCCGGCACGGTCGAGTTCCAGTACGCGCTGCTCGCCTGGCCGTGCTGACAACGCGGCGAGCACCGCCTCGGGCGTGAGCCCGTCGAGCGGATGACCGTCGATCCGCAGCAGCCGGTCGCCCACTTCGACTCCCGGGACGAGGGGACGGCCGTCCCGAATTGCGACGGCGGCGACGATGTAACCCGTATCGCGCCGGACCAATGTGAGGCCGACACCGTCGAGATCGCCTGAACTGGCCGCGCGTTGCCGCTCCCAGAAGCTCTTCCCGGCAGCATAGTCGAGCGTCAGGCGGACACCATCGAGCACGTTGTTGCCGAGCCAGCCGACCACCGGCTCACCGACACCGGCCTGCCACGCGTCCCAGAAGATCTCGCCGAGCGCGGCCTCGCCGATCGTGCCACCCACTGGCCCGGTGCCGAGCGCGCCGACATCCGGGATCGACAATCCGGGGAGATCGAGGCGGGGCAGGCGGATCACCGTCCCAGCGGGTTCGAGGCCGAGATCTGCCATCGCGAGGTTGGCACGTCCGACCGCACCGTCCGCCCGACGCCATTCCGGGTGCCGGCCGAGCCACGTCGCGACGGTGCGCCCCCGCAACCACGTGTAGGGTGCACCGATATCGAGAACGAGCGGAACCGTCCGCCCGTCGATCAGCGCGTCCGTCACCGCAATGCCGGAGGCGGAATTGACGCGGACAGGCACAGGCACGCCGCGTGGCCGCAGCATCCCAGGACGCGCCAGGGTCAGAGTTGCAGCACGGGGATCGACCGTGACCAAGAAGTGCCGGAGCACCCCGGCGGGCAACGCGGCCTCCACGGAGCGGGGCGCGAACAACAGGTCGAAGAGATCCTGTTCGCCGATGCGCCCGGGCCCATCGATGACGGATCGTCCACCGACCGTCACGCCGATGGCACCGATCCGCATCGCGAGGTCACGGCCCTCGGTGAGGCCCAGTTCCCGATACAGCCCTTCCGACAAGATCGGAGCGGGCGCACCCATGTTGAGCCAGGCGAGCGCCTGCCGCTCGCCTGGCTCAACA
>NZ_LSIX01001004.1:0-19655 GCF_001556475.1 Methylobacterium sp. CCH5-D2
CTACGGGCTGCTGCACAACCTCGCGGCGGCGATGAGGCCCGGCGGCCGGGTCGGCATCCTCGACGCCGACGCGGTGCCGGCGCGCCACGGCACGCCGCCGGCGCTCCTGCGCTGTGAACTCGCGGCCGCCGGCTACCGCGAGACCGGCTTCTCCTGGCTGAAGGACGGGGCCTATCTGGCCGTCTTCGAGGCGCCCGCGCCCGAGCGGCGGCCGGATCCCACCAGCATCCGGCCCTGCGCCGATGCGGCGACGCGTGGTGGGCGCTGAGGCAGGTTCAGGCCGGCTCGTCGGCGGGCTTCTGGCCGGGCGGCGCGAAGAAGTCCTCGGGCAGCAGCGCGGTGACGCGGCCGTTCGCGACGTCGAGGCTCGGCACGAAGGCCTTGGTGAAGGGCAGGAGAGCAGTCGGGCCGCCCTGCACGGAGCGGATCTCCAGGAGGTCGCCGCCACCGTAGTTCGGCACCGCCACGACGCTGCCGAGCTGCGCCCCGGCCTCGTCCACGACCGCGAGCCCGATCAAGTCGGCGAGGAAGAACTCGTCCTCCTCCGGCTCTCCGAGCTTGTCGCGCGCGATCGACAGGCTGACCCGGTTGAGCGCCTCGGCCCCGGTGCGGTCGGCCACACCTTTCACGCGGCAGAGCAGGATGTCGGCGGCGGCGCCCGGGGCAGGGCGGGCATCGAGGAGTTCGAGGCTGCGGCCGTCCGACGTGCGCAAGGGGCCGTAGCCCGCGATGGCGAGCGGGTCGCCGGTGTAGGATTTCAGGCGGATTTCGCCGTTGAGACCGTGCGGGCGGCCGAATTCGCCCAGCAGCACGAGATCGGGATCGGGCGAAAGAGGCTTCGGGGGCGGAGCCCTGCGGGCGGATGTCACCGCGGCCGGATCGAGACGGCCCGTGCGCCGCGCGCCGTCGCCGTGTGCGTGGGATCCGGGACGACGGGCCATGCGGGCTCTGTCCTTCCATACGGGCGCCGCCGCGCGGCGCGAGAGGGCGGGAATCGGGCGCCGCGGCACAACCGTCGGTCCCGCCCTCGCTCCGTCCCCTCCCCATAACGGGGAGGGGCTGGGGCGCAAGGCCCTTAGGCCGCGGCGTCCTCGGCCGGGGCGGCGGCCTTCTCGGCGCGCTTGGCGGCGCGCTCCTTGGCCTTGTCGCCGGGCTCGGCCTTCTGCGGGTTGTTGCGCACGGCGCGCTTGGCGAGGCCGGCGGCGTCGAGGAAGCGCAGCACGCGGTCGGTCGGCTGGGCGCCCTTGGCGAGCCAGGCCTGGACCTTCTCGGTGTCGAGCACGACGCGGGCCGGATCGTCCTTGGCCTTCATCGGGTCGTAGGCGCCGACCTTCTCGATGAAGCGGCCGTCGCGCGGGGCGCGGGCGTCGGCGACGACGATGCGGTAGTACGGGCGCTTCTTGGCGCCGCCACGGGTGAGACGGATCTTCAGGGACATGGTCTTCTCCTAGAACGTAAGGACTTGCGGGCGGATGGCGCGCGGCTACGCGATGCCGGCCGCCCTACTTCTTCTTCCCGAACGGGAATCCACCGAGACCGGGCAAGCCCGGCATCTTCGGCCCGCCGAGCCCCGGAAGGCCCGGCATCTTTCCACCACCGAGTCCCGGCGGCATGGGCGGCAGCTTGCCGCCGAACTGCTTCTCCAGCGCCGCGATCTGCTCCGGCGTCGGCTCGGGCATGCCCGGGGGCAGGCCCGGCATCCCGCCGGGCATTCCGCCCATCCCGCCCCCGCCGAGCCCGAACATGCTGCCGAGCGCCTGGCCGATGCCGCGCTTGCCCGAGCCCATCGCCTTCATCATGTCGGCCATGGTCCGGTGCATCTTGAGGAGCTTGTTGATCTCCTCGACCTTCACGCCCGAGCCCGCCGCGATGCGCTTCTTGCGGGAATTCTTGAGGAGATCGGGGTTCTTGCGCTCGTGGGGGGTCATCGAGGAGATGATCGCGCGCTGGCGCTTGAACATCTTCTCGTCGAGGTTGGCGCCCTCGACCTGCTTCTTGATCTGGCCCATGCCGGGCAGCATGCCCATCAGACCGCCGATGCCGCCCATCTTCTCCATCTGGGCGAGCTGCTGGGACAGGTCCTCCAGGTCGAACTTGCCCTTGCGCATCTTCTCGGCGGTGCGCATCGCCTGCTCGGCGTCGATCGTCTCCGCCGCCTTCTCGACGAGGGAGACGATGTCGCCCATGCCGAGGATGCGGTTGGCCACGCGCGCCGGGTGGAACTCCTCCAGCGCATCGACCTTCTCGCCGACGCCGACGAGCTTGATCGGCTTGCCGGTGACCGCGCGCATCGAGAGCGCCGCGCCGCCGCGCGAATCGCCGTCCATGCGGGTGAGCACGATGCCGGTGACGCCCAGCCGCTGGTCGAAGGCGCGGGCGGTGTTGACCGCGTCCTGGCCGGTGAGCGCGTCGGCCACCAGCAGCACCTCGTGGGGGCGCGTCGCGGCCTTCACCTCGGCGGCCTCGGCCATCAGGCCCTCGTCCACCGTGGTGCGGCCGGCGGTGTCGAGCATCACCACGTCGAAGCCGCCGAGACGCGCCGCGTCCATGGCGCGCCGCGCGATCTGCACCGCCGACTGGCCGGCCACGATCGGCAGCGACTCGACGCCGACCTGTTTGGCCAGCACCGCGAGCTGCTCCATGGCGGCCGGGCGGCGGGTGTCGAGGGAGGCGAGCAGCACTTTCCGCTTCTCGCGCTCGGTGAGGCGCCGGGCGATCTTGGCGGTGGTCGTCGTCTTGCCCGAGCCCTGCAGGCCGACCATCAGGATCGGCACGGGGGCGGGGGCGTTGAGATCGACCGTCTCGGCGTCGGTGCCGAGCATCGCCACCAGCTCGTCGTTGACGATCTTCACGACCATCTGGCCGGGCGTCACTGACTTCAGCACGACGGCGCCGACGGCCTTCTCGCGCACCCGGTCGGTGAAGCCGCGCACCACCTCGAGGGCGACGTCGGCCTCCAGGAGGGCGCGGCGCACCTCCCGCATGGCGGCGGTGACGTCGGCCTCGGTGAGCGCGCCCCGGCGGGTGAGGCCCGAGAGGATGCCGGAGAGGCGGTCGGAGAGACCTTCGAACATGCGGCGCGTCCGTCCCGCTTACTGGTGCAGCCCGGCCCGCTCGACGCGGCGGGCCTGGAGGTCGGCCTCGAAGGCCTGGATCGCGCGGGCGAACTTGTCCCGGCACTCCGTGTTGCAGAAGCCCACGACCGCGCCGTTGTAGAGGGTCAGCGCGTCCGCCGAGATCGGCTTGCCCGACCACGGGCAGATCTCGTTGATCGCATCCTCGATGTTCAGGCGCTCGGTCGGCATGGCACGGACGGCTCTCGGATGGCCCGGCATCCGTCGCCAGCACCAAGGGCGCCCGAGGGCGCGCACGCGCTGTCGGGCGTTGGCCTCCGGCCTCTGGGACCGGTCGGCTTCGGTGTCGACGACGTTCGTCGGACGGGTCCGGGGCGGTAACCGGGCGGACCGGGGAAGTCAAGCCGGACGGCGCAAACCGGCACGGGCTCGCGCCGGGACGCCGGGAGGTCGTTAAGATTTACGTCTTCTTAAGCATGTTCAGGCTTGATGGCTCCACCCCGAACAGGACGACTCAGCCGATGTCGGAACCCGCCCGCCAACACCCGCCGTCCGACGCCGGCCCGCGGCCCTCATCCGGCCCCCTGCGCGACTGGCTCGCCGCGATGAAGGCCCACGCCCCGGCTACCGCCGCCGAAAGCCCGCCCGAGCCGGCCCGTCAGCCCGCGCGGAGCGAGCCTCCGCGCCCGGAGCCGGGCTGGAATCCCCGGATCGTCGAGGCGCGCGCGCCCCGCACGGAAGATCCGGACCTGTCCGAGCTGATGGCCGAGAACCTGATGCTGAAGGCCAAGCTCGACCTCGAGGCTGGGCGGCAGGACGCGCTGGAGGCCAAGCTCGCCGAGGAGATCCGAGCCCTGCGCGGCCACGTGCAGGAGGAGGTCGCGCTGCTGGAGAGCTTCCGGGCCGAGCGCGATCGGATGACGGCCGAGTGCGAGAACCTGCGGGCCGGGCAAGCGCGCCACGAAGCCGAGAGCGACGTCCTGCGGCGCGAGCGCGACCGGATCGCGGCCGAACGCGATGCCGCGCGGATGGACGGCGCCCGGTTCGAGGCCGAGCGCGACGCGCTGCGGGAGGAATGCGACCTGTGGCGGGCGCGGGCCGAGGCGTTGGCCCAGCCCCTGTTCCAGGCCCGTCGCTGAGCCGGAAACGGCATCCGAAACGCCGAAGGGCCGCCCGATGGGCGGCCCTTCCATTGCCGAACCGCGGTCCGGCCGAAACTGGTCCGATGTCGGAGCTCAGGCGCCCTTAGAGGCAGGCACCGGAGGCGTCGGTCCAGGTCCGGGAAGCCGAGATGCGCGGCTGATGACAATGAGACACTGGATCACCTCCTTTCGTTGGTTGCGGATGAGCCCAAGGTAGGGGTGCCCGGGCGGCTTGTGAAGGCCGTCGGCTGCGCCCTCTCGCCGCAACGCGGCACAGGGCGGCCGGCCGATCCGGTGGGCTTCCGCGGCCCGGCGCGGGGGCGTATCAGGGCGCTCTCGCATCGAGCCCCCGTATCCGCCTTGTCCGTCTCCCCGCTGCCCCACGCGCGCTCCGACGACGCCCTCGACCCGGCGGCCATGCGCCGGCCCCTGGCCGACGCGTGGTACTGCGTCGGGCAGTCCGCCGCGCTCCGCGGCACAGGTCAGAAGGCCGTGCGGGCGGTCTCGCTCGACGGCGAGCAGATCGTGCTCGGCCGCGGGCCGGACGGCGCCCCCTTCGCGCTGCGCGACCGCTGCCCCCACCGGGGCATGGCGCTCTCGAAGGGCCGCTTCGACGGCGAGACCCTGATGTGCCCGTTCCACGGCTGGCGCTTCGGCACGGACGGGCGCTGCCGCGAGGTGCCGACGCTTTCGACGCACGACGCGGCCGATTTCTCGCGCATCGCCGTGCAGCGCTTCCCCGTGCGGGAGAGCGCAGGCTTCGTGTGGGTCAACCCGAACCCCCAGCCGGGCGGGGCGGCCCCCGCGGTGCCCGCGCTCGATTTCGAGCCGGCGGGCTCGCTCGTGGTCGCGCTGGAAGTGGAGGCCTCGTTCGACCTCACGACCCTGAGCCTGGTCGATCCCGGCCACGTCGCCTTCGTGCACGATTCGTGGTGGTTCCGGCCCTCGAAGGAGTTGCGTGAGAAGGTGAAGACCTTCCAGCCGGTCGAGCACGGCTTCGTCATGACGAGCCATGCCACCACGAAGAGCTCGCCCGTCTACCGCCTGCTCGGCGGCGTGCCGGAGGTGGAGATCGAGTTCCGGCTTCCCGGCGTCCGGCTGGAGCGGATCAGGGCGGGCCACAAGCGCGTGGCCAACTACACCTTCGCCACGCCGCTGTCCGAGAACCGGACCCTGCTGACCAACGCGCTCTACTGGAGCATGCCGGCTCTGAACCTGCTCAAGCCGATCGCCCGCCCGCTGATGCGGCAGTTCCTGACCCAGGACCAGCAGGTGCTGCAGCACGCGCAGGCCGGCCTCGACCGCAAGCCGACGATGGTGCTGCTCGGCGACGGCGACCTGCCCTCGCAATGGTATTTCCGTCTCAAGCGCGAGGCCCTGGAGGCTGCCCGCTCGGGCCGCGGCTTCGTCAACCCGCTGGAGCGGCGGGAGCTGCGCTGGCGCTCCTGAGCGCGACGGCAAGGCTTCATTAACCATATTCCGGTCACCTGTCGCGCAACGACCACTTGCCCCGCGAGCCCCGATGCCCCGCTTCTTCATCGACCTGCACGACGGGGCCCAGCCGGTGCGCGACGAGGTCGGCTTCGACCTGCCGGATCTCGACGCGGCCCGCGGCAAGGTCACCCGGATCATGTCGGCGATCGTGCGCGACATGCTGCCGGACGTCGAGCGCCAGGACTACGTCGCCTGCGTGCGCGACGTCGGCGGCGCGGTGGTCTACCGCGCGCGGCTGTCGCTGGCGGTCGAGGCGGCCGAGTAGCGCGCGCCCCTGCGGCACGGTCGCGTGCACCGCTTGACGGGCGCGCGCGCCCGGCCATCTCGGGGTGCATGAAACGGCGCAGCCTGCTCACGGTCGCCAGCGCGGCCACGGTGATGACCCTCGGAGGCGTCGGCTACGCCGCGCACCGGCGCTCCAAGAACCCCTACTACGAGGGGCCGAGGAGCGAGAACTTCGATGGCCTGCGCTTCCACAGCCCCGAGCAGGGCGCCGACAAGAACCTCTCGGAGGTGATCCGCTGGCAGCTCACCCGCGAGGGCGAGCGCTGGCCGACGCATTTCCCGAGCCCCTTCCCGGCGGACAAGCCGCCGGAGCGCGTGGACACCCTGCGGGTCGTGCTGATCGGCCACGCGAGCTACCTCGTGCAGGTGGCGGGCCGGAACATCCTGATCGATCCGGTCTTCGCCAAGCGCGCGAGCCCGCTGCGCTTCGCGGGACCCAAGCGCGTGAACCCGCCCGGCATCGCCTACGCCAACTTGCCGCCGATCGACGCGGTTCTGATCACCCACAACCACTACGACCATCTCGAGGGGCCGACCGTCGCGCGGCTCTGGCAGGACCACCAGCCGACCATCGTGGCGCCGCTCGGCAACGACGCGATCCTGCGCGGCTACGACGATTCGATGGTCGTGGAGACCCGGAACTGGGGCGAGGCCGTGGATCTCGGCGGCGGCCTCGCCGTACACCTCACGCCGGCCAACCACTGGTCGGCGCGCGGCGTCAACGACCGGCGCATGGCCCTGTGGTGCGCCTTCGTGCTGACCTCGGAGCAGGGCGTGCACTACCATGTGGGGGATACGGGCCTCGGCGATGGCGCGATCTTCCGGGCGATCGCCGAGCGCTTCGGCCCACCCCGGCTCGCGACGCTGCCGATCGGCGCCTACGAGCCGCGCTGGTTCATGCAACCCCAACACATGAACCCCGAGGACGCGGTGACGGCCCTCGGGCTCCTCGGGGCCGCCCAGGCGCTCGGCCACCACTGGGGCACATTCCGGCTCACCGACGAGGGGGTCGAGCGGCCCGCCGAGGCCCTGGACGCCGCCCTCGACGCCGCCGGGCTGCCGCGCGAGCGCTTCCTGGCGCTGCGCCCGGGACAGGTCTGGATGCCGGGCTGAGGCGCCGCTCAGGGCGCGGCCGGCACGGGCCGGGGCCGGCTCCGCGCCGTGATGCCGACCGAGGCGGCGATGACGCAGCCGATCGCGAACCATTGGACCGGGCTCAGGCGCTCGCCGAGCAGCGCCAGCGCGGCGAGCGACGCGATCGCCGGCTCCAGGCTCATCATCACGCCGAAGGCCTGCCGGTCGAGGCGGCGGAGCGCCACCATCTCGAGCGAGTAGGGCAGGGCGCTCGACATCACCGCGACGACGAGCCCGCTCGCGAGCGTCGCGGGGGCGAACAGGTCGGTGCCAGCCTCCGCGAGCCCGAAGGGCGCGATCACGAGGGCCGCGGTCGTCATGCCGAGCGCGACCGCCTGACCGCCATGGAGGCGGCCCGCGCGCTGGCCGAACAGGATGTAGAGCGCCCAGGCCAGAGCCGCCCCGAGCGCGTAGGCGACGCCCACCGGGTCGAGCGCGCCCGCTCCGCCCAGCGGCAGCAGCAGGCCGAGCCCCAGCACCGCGAGCCCGATCCAGGCGAGGTCGGCGAGACGCCGCGAGGCGGAGAGCGCCACCGCGAGCGGCCCCGCGAACTCGATCGCGACCGCGGGCCCCAGCGGGATGGTCAGGAGCGCCCGGTAGAACAGCAGGTTCATCAGGCCGAGCGCGGCCCCGTAGAGCACGATCCAGCCCGCATCGCGGGCGGCCAGGCTGCGCCGCCAGGGGCGCCAGAGCGCGAGCAGGATGAGGGCCGAGAAGCCGACGCGGAGCGCCGAGACGCCGGAGGCGCCGACCGCCGGGAACAGGCTCTTGGCGAAGGCCGCCCCGCTCTGCAGCGAGACCATGCCGGCTACGAGCGCGGCGACGGGCAGGAGCGGGCTGCCGCCGGGATGAGTGTCGTTCACTGGGCAGACGTCTCGACGGTCGCGCCGTCCGCGCGAGCGGCTCCCTCCCTCCCGCCGGGGAGGAAGAGAGCGCTGAGGTTACAGGATGAACCGGCTCAGATCGGCGTTCGCCGCGAGGCTCTCCACCCGTGCCCGCACATAGGCGGCGTCGATCGCCACCGTCTCGCCGGAGCGGTCGGTGGCCGTGAAGGAGATGTCGTCGATCACCCGCTCCAGCACCGTCTGCAGCCGGCGCGCGCCGATGTTCTCGACCGAGCCGTTCACCTCGACGGCGACACGGGCGAGCGCGTCGACGGCGTCCTCCGAGAAGGTCAGCGTCACGCCCTCGGTCTCCATCAGGGCGACCGTCTGTTTGAGGAGGCTCGCCTCGGTGGCGGTGAGGATCTGCTTGAAGTCCTCGACCGTGAGCGGCTGCAGCTCGACGCGGATCGGCAGGCGGCCCTGAAGTTCGGGCAGCAGGTCCGCGGGCTTCGAGACGTGGAAGGCGCCCGACGCGATGAACAGGACGTGGTCGGTCTTCACCGGGCCGTGCTTGGTCGCGACCGTGGTGCCCTCGATCAGCGGCAGGAGATCGCGCTGCACGCCCTCGCGCGAGACGTCGCCGGAGGCGCGGCCCTCGCGGGCGCAGATCTTGTCGATCTCGTCGAGGAAGACGATGCCGTTGTCCTCGACCTCGCGGATCGCCTCGCGGATCAGGGCCTCGTCGTCCACGAGCTTGTCGCTCTCTTCCGCCAGCAGCGGCGCGTGGGCGTCGCGCACGGTGATGCGGCGCGGCTTCCCCCGCTGGCCGCCGAGCGCCTTGCCCAGCATGTCGCCGATGTTGATCGCACCCATCGAGGCGCCGGGCATGCCGGGGATCTCGAACATCGGCAGGCCGGCGGACCCGCCGGCGGCGAGTTCCAGCTCGACCTCCTTGTCGTCGAGCTGGCCGTCGCGGAGCTTCTTGCGGAAGCTGTCGCGGGTGGCCTGGGATGCGGTCGGGCCGACCAGCGCATCGAGGATGCGGGATTCGGCCGCCGCCTCGGCCTTGGCGCGGACCGACTTGCGCTTCTCCTCGCGGGTCAGCCCGATCGCCACCTCGACGAGGTCGCGCACGATCTGCTCGACGTCGCGGCCGACATAGCCGACCTCGGTGAACTTGGTGGCCTCGATCTTCAGGAAGGGCGCGTTGGCGAGCCGGGCGAGGCGGCGGGCGATCTCGGTCTTGCCGCAGCCGGTCGGGCCGATCATCAGGATGTTCTTGGGCGCCACCTCCTCGCGCAGCGGCCCGGTGAGCTGCTGGCGGCGCCAGCGGTTGCGCAGCGCGATCGCGACGGCGCGCTTGGCGTCGTGCTGGCCGACGATGAAGCGGTCGAGTTCGGAAACGATCTCGCGGGGGGAAAACGTGGTCATCGCCCTGGGCTGCCTCGGCGCTCGTCCTCGTGTGCGGCTGAGCCCGGAATGGGGTCTCGGCGCCTGCGGCGCAAGGGCAGCCAGGGGATCCCAAAGGGCCCGAGGCCCTTCGGCGGGGTCCCGGGGCGCGTAGCCCCGGGCTTGGCTCTTCCGACCGGCAAAGCCGGGACGGAAGAGCCACATGCAGGGCTCTGCCCTGCACCCGCGAAAGGTCTCGGACCTTTCGAAACCATGCCCCCCGCGCTCAGGCCGCCCGGACCTCCGCAACGAAGCCGTCGACCTGCACGCCGAGGTCGCCCGCCCGGCGGGCGAGTTCGCCGGCCGCGGACAGGACCTGCGCGGCGCCCGCACCCGCAGCCTGGGCGTCGCCCCGCATCTCCGCCATGCTGCCGGTGACCGCCCGCGTCCCCTCGGCGGCGCCCGCGACGCTGCGAGCGATCTCCCGGGTCGCGGCCTGCTGCTCCTCGACCGCGGCGGCGACGCCGAGCGCGATCTGGTGCACGCCGCCGATCGTCGCGTCGATCTGGCCCATCGCCGAGACGGTCTCGCGGGTGGCGTCCTGGATGGTGGCGATCTGGGCGGTGATCTGGTCGGTCGCCCGAGCGGTCTGGGCGGCCAGTTCCTTCACCTCGGACGCCACCACCGCGAAGCCGCGCCCAGCCTCGCCCGCGCGCGCCGCCTCGATCGTGGCGTTGAGCGCCAGGAGGTTCGTCTGGCCCGCGATGCTGGCGATGAGGCCCACGACCTCCCCGATGCCGCCGGCGCTGCGGGCCAGGATCTCGACCTGCTCGCGGCTGCGCCGCGTGCCGGCGACCGCGCTCGCGGCCGCGTCGGCGGTGCGGGCCACCTGCGTGCCGATCTCGTTCGCGCTGGCGGCGAGTTGCTGCGCCGCCGCCGCCACGGCCTCGACGCTCCCGGCCGTCTCGCCGGAGCGGTAGGCGGCCGCCTCCGAGCGGCGGCTGGTCGCCTCGGCGGTCGTGGTCAGGCTGCGGGCGGTGGCCTCCATCTCGGTCGCGGCGGCGGCCAAATGCTGGACCAGCTCGCCGACGCTGCCCTCGAAGCGGTCGGCGAGCGCCGCCATCTCGGCCTGCCGCGCGGAGCGGACCGCCGCGCCGGACCGCGCCTGCTCGGCGCGCAGGGTCTCGGCGGTCCGCATCGCCTCGGCGAAGACCTGCATGCTGGCCCAGATCGCGCCGATCTCGTCGCGGGTGGGCCGCACCGGGGGCAGATCGTGCCGCCCGCCGGCGAGCGCCCGGATCGCCTCCGAGACCGCCGCGAGCGGCCGGGCGATCTGGCGCCGGCCGATCAGGCCGCCGATCACGAGGCAGCCGAGCGTGCCCCCGAGCGCCAGAGCCAGCAGGAGGGCCATGCGCTGGCTGTAGAGCGTGTCGGTGGCCGCATCGATCGCCTCGACCTCGTCGCGCCCGCGCTTGACCAGCTCGGTGATGCCGGCCTGGAAGGCGCGGCGGTTGCCCTGGTTGGCCTCGTTGAAGCCGAGCGCGGCGGCGGCCTTGGGCGAATCCTCGGTGCCGGCGCGGGCGATCTCCGTGCGCATCCGCGCGAAGGCGGCCGCGTCGCGGGAGACGGCCTCGAAGAGGGCCCGGTCCCTCTCCTCGACGATCGGCGCCCAGGCCTTCAGCAGCGCGTCCATCGCGGCGAGGCCCCGGGCGATGCCCTCGGCGTATTTCCTCGCCTCGGTGCGGTCGGCGGAGGCATAGACGCCGCGGGAATCCATCGTCACCTCGGAGGCGAGGCGGTTGAGGTTCGCCCCGTTGAGCGCGCGCGTGGCCGCGAACCGCGTCTCGCCGATGGCCGCGTTGAGGGTGCGCAGCGATCCGATGCCCAAAGCCGCCACCACGAGGGTGACGGCGCTGCAGCCGCCGACGAGCCCGAGGAGTTTGGTTCCGATCTTCATGGTGCCCAGCGTTCCGTTCCCGGGGCTGCACCATGCGCACAATATCTCAAGCTCTGATTAATGATCGGATCTATGTTGCAGAAGCGCTGTCCAGGCTCTCGATGACGAGGGAGCCGTTGGTATAGACGCAGATGTCGGCGGCGATCTTCATCGCCTTGCGGACTATAGTCTCCGCATCGTACGCGCCGTCCTCCAGGGCGCGGGCGGCCGCGAGCGCGTAGTTCCCGCCCGAGCCGATCGCCATAACGCCGGTCTCCGGCTCCAGCACGTCGCCCGCGCCGGAGAGGAGCAGGCTCACCTCCCGGTCCGCCACCAGCATCATCGCCTCGAGGCGGCGCAGGTAGCGGTCGGTGCGCCAGTCCTTGGTCAGCTCGACGCAGGCGCGGGTCAGCTGGCCGGGATACTGCTCCAGCTTGGCCTCCAGCCGCTCGAACAGCGTGAAGGCGTCCGCGGTGGCGCCCGCGAAGCCGCCGATCACCTGGCCCTTGGCGAGCCGCCGCACCTTGCGGGCGTTGCCCTTGACGATGGTCTGGCCGAGGCTGACCTGGCCGTCGCCGCCGATGACGACGCGCCCGCCCTTGCGCACCATCAGGATCGTCGTCGCGTGCATCGTGGGTAGGGCGTCGTGCTCGGCCAAGGCTGTCTCCGTCCGGTCCGGGAGTTGCGTCCCGCGCCGCAGGTAAGCGCTGACGCGCCCGAATGCCAACGCGGTGCTTGACGGCGGCGGAGATTTGGGCCGGAAGGGCGCGCAACCACCAACATCCCATCAGGAGCCGGCCGATGCCGCCGCTATCCGAACTGTCGCCCGACGCCCTCGCGGACCTGCGCGCGGGGCTGCGCAAGGAATACGATGCCCTGAAAGGCCAGGGCCTCAAGCTCGACATGACCCGCGGCAAGCCGGCCTCGGCCCAGCTCGACCTCTCGGCGGAGATGCTCGCCCTGCCGGGCAACCGCGACACCACCGCCGAGGACGGCACGGACGCGCGCAACTACGGCAACCTGCAGGGCTTGGCCGAGACCCGCGCCCTGTTCTCGACCCTGATGGGCGCGCCCGCCGACCAGATCGTGGTCGCCAACAATTCCAGCCTCGCGCTGATGCACGACACCATCGTGTACGCGCTGCTCAAGGGTGTGCCGGGTGGCCGGGGCCCGTGGTCGAAGGAGGAGCCGATCACCTTCCTGTGCCCGGTGCCGGGCTACGACCGCCACTTCGCGCTCTGCGAGGGTTACGGCATCCGCATGATCCCGGTGCCGATGACCGGCGAGGGCCCGGACATGGACGCGGTGGAGAAGGCCGTCTCCGATCCGAGCGTCAAGGGCATCTGGTGCGTGCCGAAATACGCCAACCCGAGCGGCGAGACCTACAGTGCCGAGACGGTGCGGCGCCTGGCCTCCATGAAGACCGGCGCACCCGATTTCCGGATCTTCTGGGACAACGCCTACGCGGTGCACCACCTCACCGCCGAGCGGCCGGAGCTCGCCAACATCCTCGAGGCCTGCGCGGCGGCCGGCAACCCGAACCGGGCCTTCGTGTTCGCCTCGACCTCGAAGGTGACGCTGGCCGGCGCCGGCCTCGCGCTCTGGGCCTCCTCCCCTGAGAACCTGCGCTGGTACCTCGCCCAGGCCGGGCGCCGCTCGATCGGCCCGGACAAGCTCAACCAGCTTCGCCACGTCCGCTTCCTGCGCGACGACGCGGGCATCGCGGCGCACATGGAGAAGCACAGGGAGCTGATCGCGCCGAAATTCGCGGCGGTCGAGGAGGCCTTCGCGGCCCGGCTCGCCGGGCAGGGCGTGGCGCAGTGGAGCGCCCCGAAGGGCGGCTACTTCATCACGCTGGACGTGCAGGACGGCACCGCGAGCCGCGTGGTGGCGCTCGCCAAGGACGCCGGCCTCGCGCTGACGCCCGCGGGTGCGACGCATCCCTACGGAAAGGACCCGAACGACCGGACGCTGCGCATCGCCCCGACCTTCCCGAGCCTCGCCGAGGTGCGCAAGGCGGCCGAGGCCGTGGCGCTCTGCACGCTGCTGGCGGCCGTCGAGGCGCGGCTGGGCTGAGGCGACACAATCCCTCCCCCTCCGCGGGGGAGGGAACGGTGGCATTACACCACCACCGTCACCGCCTCCGCGGCTCGCGTAAGCCCCGTGTAGAGCCAGCGCGCCCGGTGCTCGCGGAAGGCGAAGGATTCGTCGAACAGCACCACCTTGTCCCACTGCGAGCCCTGCGCCTTGTGCACGGTCAGCGCGTAGCCGTAGGTGAACTCGTCGGTCTCGCGGCGGAGGTAGAGCGGGATTTCCTCCTCGCTGCCGGCGATGATCTGGCGCAGCACCTTGATCTCGGTGGCGCGGCGCCGGAGCGCCGGGTCGTCCTCCGGCACCACGTCGAGGCGCACGAGGTCGGGACGCGGGGGCGCGCGCAGTGCCTTGACGGTCCAGGTCGAGCCGTTGAGCAGGCCCTTGGTGCGGTCGTTGCGCAGGCAGACCAGCTTCTCGCCCACCGCCGGCATCGGGTCGGTGTGGCCGGCGAGCTCCCGCAGGCGGTTGTTGTAGAGCCGCCGTGTCTTGTTCATGCCGACCAAGACCTGATCGCAGTCGAGCACCTGCTCGGAATCGATGTCGCGCCGGGAGACCACCTGGCTCGCCCCGTAGCTCCCGAGCGCCAGGCGTCCGCCCTCCCGCACCGTCATCGCCATGCGGATGATCGGGTCGTCCTCCGCCTGCCGGTGCACGTCGGTGAGCATCACGTCGGGCTCGGCCTCGGTGAAGAAGCCGCCGCCGCGCACGGGGGGCAGCTGGGCCGGATCGCCCAGCACCAGAACCGGCTTGTCCAGCGAGAGGAGGTCGTTGCCGAGGTCCGAATCGACCATCGAGCACTCGTCGATGACGATGAGGTCGGCTTTCGCGGCGGGGCCCGAGCGGTTCAGCGTGAAGGTCGGGCCGCCTTCCTCCGCCTCCTTCGTGCGGTAGATCAGGCTGTGGATCGTGCCGGCATCGTGGCAGCCCTTGGCGCGCATCACGGAGGCCGCCTTGCCGGTGAAAGCGCCGAAGACGACCGAGCCATCGACGTCCTCGGCGATGCGGCGCGCCAGCGTGGTCTTGCCGGTGCCGGCGTATCCGAACAGGCGGAAGACCTGATCGCCCCCGCCCTTGCGCCAGTCCGAGATGGCCTTGAGCGCCGCCTCCTGCTGCGGCGCGAACCGGGTCGGGACCGAATCCGTCACGGCCAGCGGACGGTGGGCGGCAGGGACGAGAGAATCGAGGCGACGTTGCCGCCGGTCTTCAGGCCGAAGATGGTGCCGCGGTCGTAGAGCAGGTTGAACTCGACGTAGCGCCCGCGCCGCACCTGCTGCTCGTGGCGGTCCTCCTCGGTCCAGGGCGTGGCGAGGTTGCGCCGCACGATCGCCGGATAGGCGTCGAGGAAGGCCAGACCCACGTCGCGCGTGTAGGCGAGGTCGGCCTGGGGGTCGCCGGTCCAGTGATAATCGTAGAAGATGCCGCCGACGCCGCGCGGTTCGTTGCGGTGCTTGAGCCAGAAGTACTCGTTGCACCACGCCTTGTATCGGGCGTAGTCGACGGCCGGCGCGTGCGCCTCGCAGGCCTCCCGCAACCGGTCGTGGAAGAGCCGGCTGTCCGGGTCGTCCTGCGTGCGCCGCCGCTCGAGCACGGGGGTGAGGTCGGCACCGCCCCCGAACCACGCCTTCGTGGTCACCACGAAGCGCGTGTTCATGTGCACGGTCGGCACGTTCGGATTCCAGGGGTGGACGATCAGCGAGAGGCCGGTGGCGAAGAAGCGCGGATCCTCCGCCGCGCCCGGCATCTGCGCGCGGAATTCGGGGGCGAACTCGCCGTGCACGGTCGAGACGTGGACGCCCGCCTTCTCGAACACACGGCCCTTGAGGATCGCCATGGTGCCGCCGCCGCCATGCGCGCCGCTGTGATCGGTGCGCTCCCAGGGCGTCTTCACGAAGGCCTGCGGCTCAGCCGGCGCGTCCGGGTGGAAGGGGCCCGCGGCCTCCGCCTCGATCGCCTCGAGCGCGGCGGTGATGCGGTCGCGCAGGGCGGTGAACCACGCGCCGGCCTCGGCCTTCAGGGCGGCGAGGTCGGCCTCGGAGGGCAGGGGATGGGGCGAGGAATTGGGGATGTCGGGCCGCGTCATGGCTCCAGGCTTTCCCATCCCGCCCCGCGAGCGTCAATGCGCCGGATCGCTACGCCGGTCGGGCCGCGATCGCCTCGATCTCCACGAGGTAGCCGTGGTTGAGCGCGGGCACCGGTACGACGGTTCGGGCGGGCTTCGCGTCGCCGAAGACCTCTGCGTAGATCCGGTTGAAGTGCGGCCAGTTCTCGACCCCGACGAGGTAGGCGGTGACGCGCAGCACCCGATCCGGCCCGCAGCCCGCCTCGGCCAGGATGGCGAGGAGGTTCGCCAGCGCCTGCCGCACCTGCGTCTCGAAGGGCTCGCCGGACGTGTGCGTGCCGTCCGGGCGCGGCCCGAGTTGGCCGGAGACGAACACGAGGTCGCGCCACGCCGTGCCCTGGACGTAGTGCCCGGCCGGCGTCGGCACGGCGGCGGTGGCGATGCGCTCGATCGGATCGGTCATGAGATCGATGGACTCCTCTGCGATGGCTGAAAGGGCGCGGGTCCCCTCTCCCATAGGGAGAAGTCTGCTCTCGCGGAACGCCGGGTGAGAGGTATGAGGCTGCCTGATCAGACGCTGTTCTGATCGCGCGTCGATGGCGTGCGCAGTCCTGTGAGGTCATACCCCTCGCCCCAACCCTCTCCCTATGGGAGAGGGGGCCTGTCGTGGTCCCGGCGCCTCACCAGCCGTTGATGCGGGGCCAGACCGCCGCGACGCGGCCGGCGCCGTCGAGGACGTGGTAGCTCCCGTGCTGCGCGCCCGTGGCGCAGGCGTGGTTGGGCAGGATGCGCAGGCGCGTGCCGATCGGCAGGTCCGGGAGCGCCGCCGTGGACCCACGGCGTAGCGCCACGATGCCGTGCTCCTGGTTGGCGTCGGCCACGATCAGGTCCGGGTAGGGCGTTCCATCACGGTCGCAGACGACGCCGTAGCCCTGGTCGAGCCCTTGGCGCGCCGTGCCGCGGTCGCGCGAGAGCGCCATCCAGCCGGCGTCGACGATGATCCAGCCCTTGGCGCGCTGGTGCCCGATGACGGTCGCCAGCACGCTCAGCGCGATGTCCTCCGGCTCGACGGCCCCGACGCCCGCCTGGAACAGGTCGCCGAACATGAAGACGCCGGCCCGGACCTCCGTGACGCCCGTGAGATTGCGGGCGAAGCGCGCGGTCGGGGTCGAGCCGACGCTGACGACCGGGCAGGGCAGGCCGTCCGCCCGCAGGATGCCGGCCGCCGTGACGGCGGCGACGCGCTCGGCCTCCGCCGCGGCCGCCAGCGCCTCCGGATCGCTCAGTGCGTAGCTGTCGCCCGCGTGGAGCAACACGCCGCGCAAGTCCGCCCCACCCGCGACAAGCCTGCGCCCGATCGCCACGAGCGCGTCCGCGTCTTCCGGCGCGACGCCGGAGCGGTGCCCGTCCGCGTCGACCTCGATCAGCACGGGTAGCCGATCGCCGCTGCGGGCCGCGTGCGCGGCGACCGCCTCGGCCTGTTCGGAGGAATCGAGGATCACCGCGAGGTCCGCGCCGGACGCCCGAATCCGCGCGACGCGCGCGAGCTTGTCCGGCGCGATGCCGACCCCGTAGATCACGTCGCGCAGCCCGGCCTCGCAAAAGTACTCCGCCTCGCGCAGGGTCGAGACGATGGCGGGCCCCGCCGGCGCCCCCATGGCGAGCCGGGCGACCTCGCGCGACTTCGCGGTCTTCAGGTGGGGACGGAACGCTACGCCGAGGCTGGCGAGACGCGCGCGCATCCGCGCGACATTCGCCCGGACGCGGGCTTCGTCGAGGAGCAGGCAGGGTGTGTCGAGCGCCTCGACTTCGGTCCCCTGCGTTGCCGCCATGATCGCCTCCGTCCGAGCCCGCCTCCGGCTTACGCGCTCGCCCGCGAGGACGCCAGCCCGACGGTCCGTTCGTATCGGCCATGTGCTCGCCCACACGTCGAGCCGGCGGCGCCCCACCCATATCGGTCTCGCGCAAGAAAAAAAACATTCGGATGCATGGACTGGAAGCTTTTCCAGAATCCGACCTCCGCAGAGAAGAGACCGGATACTCTCGATGACCAGCCGTTTCGCCACCGCCGCTGTCGCGATTGCTCTGAGCCTGACCGCCCCGGCCGCGTTCGCTCAGGCCGGCAACTGGCCGCACGCGGAGCGCGCGCCGGTCGGCGCCTACGACGACATCACCACGGGCTCGATCGGAATCGCCCGCCCGCAGGCTCGCGGCGGCTGGGAGTCTGTCAGCTCTGCCAAGGCCGGCAACGCGAACCAGCAGAACTTCCCGGTGCAGCAATACGGCCAGACCGCGGGCGGTCCGGCCTAGGGATCCGGTCGGAGGCAAGCGGAGGCGGGGCGCGAGCCCCGCCTTTTTCCCGCTTCGGCAACGACGACACGCAACGGCGCCATCCGCGCAACCGCTGGCGGTATCAGCGCCCGAGCTTTGTCCCCGGCTGAATTCGAAATGCGGTGGACGCGGGCCGCGACCGACGGTTAAACCTCCCCGGAAATCACATGGGAGGGATGCGTTTGGCACAGGACGTGATCCTGGCGACGAGCGGCCTGACGAAGGAGTTCAAGGGGTTTCGCGCCGTCAGCGGCGTGAATCTTGAGGTCGTACGTGGCACGATCCACGCCCTGATCGGCCCGAACGGGGCCGGCAAGACGACCTGCTTCAACCTTCTCACCAAGTTCCTACATCCCAGCGCCGGCTCGATCCGCTACAAGGACCGGGACATCACCGGCATGAAGCCTGCCGACGTCGCCCGCCTCGGGCTGGTGCGCTCCTTCCAGATCTCGGCGGTGTTCCCGCACATGAGCGTGCTGGAGAACGTGCGCATCGCGCTCCAGCGAAGGCGGCGCGGCGATTCCTTCGATTTCTGGCGCCCCGAGCGGGTGCTGCGGGCGCTCGACGGCGAGGCGCTCGACCTCGTCGAGGCGGTCGGGCTCTCCGCCTTCGCGGAGCATCAGGCGGCCGAGCTCTCCTACGGCCGCAAGCGGGCGCTGGAGATCGCCACGACGCTCGCCCTCGATCCCGAGATGCTGCTCCTCGACGAGCCGATGGCCGGGATGGGCCACGAGGACGTGGACCGCACCGCCGCCCTGATCCGGCGGATCGCGAACGACCGCACGATCCTGATGGTCGAGCACAACCTGTCCGTGGTGGCCTCGCTCTCCGATCGCATCACCGTGCTGGCGCGCGGTCAGGTGCTGGCCGAGGGCGACTACGCCAGCGTGTCGAAGGATCCTCGCGTGGTCGAGGCGTATATCGGGTCCGGTCATGCCTGAGGCGGCGCGCGCGATGGATCCGGCGGCCTCGGCCGCGCCCCTGCTGGCCCTGCGCGGCCTCCAGGGTTGGTACGGCGAGAGCCACGTGCTGCACGGCGTCGATCTCGACGTACGGGCCGGCGAGGTGGTGACGCTGCTCGGCCGCAACGGCGCGGGCAAGACCACGACGCTGCGCGCCATCATCGGCATCCTGGGCAAGCGCGCCGGCTCGATCACCTACGAGGGGGTCGAGACGATCGGGATGCCCTCGCGGTCGATCGCCCGGCTGGGGATCGGCTACGTGCCGGAGGAGCGCGGCATCTTCGCGAGCCTCACCGTGCAGGAGAACCTGATGCTGCCGCCGCGGGTGAAGCCCGGCGGCATGTCGGTGGCCGAGATCCACCAGCTCTTTCCGAACCTGAAGGAGCGGGCGTCGAGCCAGGGCACGAAGCTCTCGGGCGGCGAGCAGCAGATGCTGGCCATCGGCCGCATCCTCAGGACCGGCGCCAAGCTGATCCTGCTCGACGAGCCGACGGAGGGCCTCGCCCCCGTCATCGTCCAGCAGATCGGCCGCACGATCCTGAAGCTGAAGGCGGAGGGCTACACCATCGTGCTGGTGGAGCAGAACTTCCGCTTCGCCCAGACGCTGGCCGACCGCCACTACGTGGTCGAGCAGGGCCGCGTCGTGGACATGATCCCGAACGCCGATCTCGACGCCAACATCGACAAGCTCCACGCCTATCTGGGCGTCTGAGCGGGAACACGGGGCCGACGGGCCCGGAACGGCCGACCGCGCGGGCGCGGGACGGTGGACGCCCACACGGAGGACGACGACAGATGGTGAGATCCGTTCTATTCGCGAGCGCGATCAGTGCCCTGGCCATGGGCG
This sequence comes from Methylobacterium sp. CCH5-D2, assembly GCF_001556475.1. Taxonomy (NCBI): domain Bacteria; kingdom Pseudomonadati; phylum Pseudomonadota; class Alphaproteobacteria; order Hyphomicrobiales; family Methylobacteriaceae; genus Methylobacterium; species Methylobacterium sp. CCH5-D2. The sequence goes on from NZ_LSIX01001004.1 coordinate 19,572, forward strand.
GGGCGCTCGCCCAGACCGCCGTCAAGGTCGGCGTGCTCGGCGACCGCTCGGGCGTCTACACCGACATCAGCGGCGAGGGCTCGG
>NZ_LSIX01001005.1:0-5910 GCF_001556475.1 Methylobacterium sp. CCH5-D2
ACCGTCACCAACGCCGACGTGTTCCAGGTCCGCGCCCGCGTCCAGCGCGACTTCTGAGCTCCGGTCCAGGCGCGCGACGGGTCGCCGTCACGGCACCCCGCGCGCCTGGGCTTGAGACCCGAGAACTCGACCCGGTTCGCGAGAGCCGGGTCTTTTTGTGCGGGACGTCCGCGTCCGCGGACCGGCCCGTCGCTCCCGGCGACGGTCGTCCGGCGCGGGGGCCGCGCGCCTCAGCGGCCCGACAGCGCCGCGACCCGTTCCGCCAGCGCGTCCACCTGCGCTTCGTCATGGGCGGCCGAGAAGGCGACGCGCAGGCGGGCGGTGCCGGGCGGAACGGTCGGAGGGCGGATCGCCACCACGAGGAAGCCCTCCGCCTCCAGCGCGCGCGACAGCGCGAGGGCAGCCTCCGCCCCGCCGACCAGCACCGGCACCACGGCGCTCTCGGCCTCCGGCAGGCCGAGGCGCGCCGTGAAGCGGCGGGCGAGCGCGAGCGGCCGGGCGCGGCGCTCCGGCTCGGCCTCCAGGATCGTGAGCGCCTCCAGGGCCGCAGCCGCCGAGGCCGGGGGCAGGCCGGTGGTGTAGACGAAGCTGCGGGCGCGGCTCGTCAGCAGGTCGATCACGGGCCGCGAGGCGCAGAGATAGCCGCCATAGGAGCCGAGCGCCTTCGAGAGCGTGCCCATCTCCAGGGGCGCCCGCGGGCCGTCCTCGGCCACGCCGAGACCGTGCGCGTCGTCCACCAGCGTCCAGGCGTCGTGGCGGCGGGCCACCTCCAGGATGTCGCCCATCGGCGCCCGGTCGCCGTCCATGCTGAAGACGCGCTCGGTCAGGACGAGGCAGCGCCCGTGCGCGGGCCGCTCCGCCTCCAAGAGGCGCGCGAGGTCGGCGACGTCGTTGTGGCGGAAGCTCAGCGTCCGCGCCCCCGAGAGCCGGGCGCCCGCCCACATGCAGGCGTGGGAGAGTTCGTCGAGCAGCACGAGGTCGCCCCGGCCGGCCAGCGCCGGGGTGATGCCGAGATTGGCCATGTAGCCGCTGCCGAAGACCAGAGCCGCCGCCTTGCCCTTGTGGTGGGCGAGGCGCTCCTCCAGCGCGTCGAGGAGCGGGTGGTTGCCGGTCACCAGCCGCGAGCCGCCCGAGCCCGCGCCGTAGCGCGCCGCCGCCGCCTGCGCGGCCGCGACCACCCGCGGGTGGTGGCTGAGGCCGAGATAGTCGTTGCACGAGAAGGAGACGAGCCGGCGCCCGGCCCGCTCCGCCGCGGCCCCCGGCCCACGCGCGGTCGGCACGAGGCGCCGCCGCAGGGCGGCCTCATCGAGGGCGGCGAGTTTCCCCGCGGCGAAGGCGTCGAGGCTGTGCATGGGCCGTCATGGGGCCGGGTGCGCCGGCCCTGTCAAGGGCGGCCGCGCGCGGCCTTGACCGCGCCGGGCGCCGGCACCATCCCGGTCCGATGGATGCGACGCCCGCCGGCCGCCACCTCTGGCGCCCCTACACGCAGATGAAGAGCGCGGCCGCCCCGCTCGAGGCGGTCGCGACCCGCGGCAGCCGGATCGTGCTGGCGGACGGGCGCGAGCTCGTGGACGGCATCGCCTCGTGGTGGACGGCGGTGCACGGCTACAACCACCCGCACATCGCGCAAGCCGTCGCCGACCAGCTCGCCCGGATGCCGCACGTGATGTTCGGCGGCCTCACCCACGCGCCCGCCGAGCGGCTGGCCGCGCGGCTCTCCGCCCTGCTGCCGGGCAACCTCGACCACGTCTTCCTGGTCGATTCCGGCTCGGTCGCCGTCGAGGTCGCGCTGAAGATGGCCGCCCAGCTCTGGCTCAACCGGGGCGTCGCGGGCCGGACCCGCGTGCTGTCGTTCCGGGGCGGCTACCACGGCGACACGATGGGGGCGATGTCGGTCTGCGACCCCGAGGAGGGCATGCACCGCCGCTTCGGCGCCTACCTGCCGACGCAGGTCTTCCGCGACCTGCCGCGGACAGCCGAGCAGGAAGCGGCGCTCGACGCGGCGCTCGGCCGCCACCGGGACGAGCTCGCGGCCGTGATCGTCGAGCCCCTGGTGCAGGGCGCGGGCGGCATGGTGATGCACGGGCCGGAGGTGCTGGCCACGGTGGCGCGGCTCGCCCGGCGCCACGGGCTGCCGCTGATCTGCGACGAGATCTTCACCGGCTTCGGGCGCACCGGCACCCTGTTCGCCTGCGAGCAGGCGGGCATCGTGCCGGACATCCTCTGCCTGTCGAAGGCGCTCACCGGCGGCACGATGGCGCTCGCCGCGACGGTGGCCACCACCGAAATCTTCGAGGGCTTCTGGTCGGACGATCCGGCCGCCGCCCTGATGCACGGGCCGACCTTCATGGCGAACCCGCTGGCCTGCGCGGCGGCCAATGCCAGCCTCGACCTGTTCGAGCGGGAACCCCGCCTCGACCAGGCGCGGGCGATCGCGGCCCGGCTGCGCGACGGGCTGGAGCCCCTGCGCGGGGTCCCGGGCGTCGCCGACGTGCGGGTGCTCGGGGCGATCGGCGCGGTGCAGTTCGCGAGCCCGCCGGATCTCGCCGCCCTCAAGGCGCGGCTCGCCGCCCGCGGCGTCTGGGTGCGGCCCTTCGGCGACATCGCCTACCTGACCCCCGCCCTGACCATCGGTTCGGCGGATCTCGATCACCTGCTGGCGACGCTCGCCGAGAGCGTGACGGAGACCGGGCGATCGGCCCGGCTTTCCTGAATCGATCATGAACGGGCTGCAACCCGGACCGGATTTGACCGTTGGCACAGCGTCCGGGCGTTCGGGCGGGGCCGGACGGAACGCGGGAGGATGCGCATCGTGTCGAGTGGGCAGACGATCTCTCAGGACGACCGGCCGGTGATCCTCCTCGTCGAGGACGAGGCGCTCACCATCATGGACCTCGGCGACGTGCTGGAGGACGGGGGATACGAGACCGTGCAGTGCGCATCGGCCGAGCGCGCGCTGAGCATCCTGCAGGCCCGGCCCGACATCTGCGGGCTGGTCACCGACGTCGAGCTGTCGGGCAAGACCAACGGCTTCGAGCTGGCGAACTCCGTCGCGGAGGCGCGGCCGAAGCTGCCGATCCTGATCGTCTCGGGCCGCGCCGCGCCCGATCCCGAGCGGATGCCGCCGGGCGCGCAGTTCCTCGCCCGCCCCTGCAGCGGCGACGAGATCCTCGACCGTCTCAAGAGCCTGATGCCCTGCTGAGGCGGGGTTTTCCGCCGGGCCGAGGGCTCCGCGGCCTCCATTGTCATCGTGGCTTCACGCAGGCGCGCCACAGGCTGGCCCTGCGCGACCCGCTCGCTCCGCACGGGCGGGACGAACGCGCGCGGAAACCGGCTTGGAAGCCGGACGAGCGAGGTGCACGATGTCGACGGCGGACGAACGTTCGGCGACCCCGCCGGACGATGCGACGGTGGGCGGCCCCGTGAACGGCAAAGGCGAGACCGGCAAGGGCGAGACCGGCAAGAGCGAGACCCGCAAGGGCAAGCGCGGCAAATCCGGCGCCGGGGCGGAAACCGGGGCGGCCGCGGCCCGGCGCCTGCGGCCGCCGGGGCAGAAGAGCGTCGGCTGGGCTCTGGTCCAGGCCGCGCGCCTCCACCGCGGCCGCATCGGCGACCGGCTGGCCAGTCTCAACCTCTTCGCCGGCCAGGAGCAGGTGGTTCAGGTGCTGGCGGCCGCCGGCACCATGACGATGGGGGATCTGGCCGCCACCCTGCGGGTGCGCCCGCCAACCGCCTCGAAGACGATCTCACGGCTCGCCGCCCTCGGCTTCGTGGAGCGCCGGGCCGAGGCCGGCGACGGGCGCATCGTGCGGGTTCGCCTGACGGAGACCGGCCTCGCCAAGGCCGAGGCGATCGAGCGGATCTGGGACGAGGTCGAGGCGGAACTCCTCGACGGGTTCGACGGCAAGGAGCGGCGGCGCCTGCGCAAGCTGCTGCGCAAGGCCGCCCGCAACCTCGCGGACGCGTCCGGCGTCGCCGGCCAGGAGACCGAGGCCGACGCGGAGATCGAGGCCGAGGACGACGAGGCGGATGCCGCGGGCCTCAACGGCAGCGCGCTGCGGGCGCTCTGAGGTTCGGGCTCCGCTATTGGACCCCCCGCCCCGGCGAAGCCGGGGGACGGTTCCAAATGCAGGGCTCTGCCCTGCACCCGCCAAAGGTCTCGACCTTTGGAATCCAGGACTGCCGATCCGGCCCGTCCGGGTCCTAGCTGTTCCGGTACCAGTCCCAGACCAGGAAGGCGGGGACCGGGAGTACGATCGCGAAGAAGATCCAATCGAACATCTGCGGCATGGCGCGGCCCTGCTGTCCGGTATCCTCCCCCGTCTACGGAGCCGTTCGCGCCCAAGTTCCGGAATCCGGGCGACCTCGGCGCCGCCCTTGATGGCCCGCGTTCAGCGATCGCCGCCGGACAAAACGGTGTTGTAATAACGTTACGCATCCCCGGGATCGCGCGATCGCGCCGAGACGCCGGTTGCAGTCGCTCGCCAGGACATGCAGCGTTATACTGTCACGTTGCTGGAATCCTCCCTTGCGTCTCCCTCACCGTCTCGTCGTCGGCGCAGCCCCGCTCTGCCTGATCCTGCCGTTCGCCGGGGGCGCGCGGGCGCAGCAGGCCGTCACCCTCGACGAGATCAGCGTCACCTCGCCGAGCCCGGTCCAGGCGGTCCGCCCGGTCCAAGCCCCGCCGAGCGCCGCGAGCAGTGTGGGCGGCATCGGCCTGCTGCCGGTCGTCACCGACACGTTCTCGCCGGTCACCGTGGTGACCCGCGACCAGATCGCCCGCGACCAGCCGCGCACGCTCGGCGACGCCCTGTTCGACCGGCCCGGCATCTCGGCCTCGACCTACGCGCCGGGAGCGGCCTCGCGCCCGATCATCCGCGGCCTCGACAACGCCCGGGTGCGCATCCAGGAGAACGGCATCGTCAACGGCGGCGTCTCGGATCTCGGCGAGGACCACGCCGTGCCGGTGAACCCGCTGGTGGCCGACCGGCTGGAGGTGATCCGCGGGCCGGCGACGCTCCGTTACGGCTCGGGCGCCATCGGCGGCGTGGTCTCGGCCGAGAACAACCGGGTGCCGACATTCATCCCGGCGAACGGCGTCACCGGCCAAGTCACCACCGGCTACACCAGCGTCGACAACGGGCGCCTCGGCGCCGCGACCGTGGATGCGGGCAAGGACGGCATCGCGGTCCACGCGGACGGCTTCAAGACGGCCGCCGACAGCTACGCCATCCCCGGCGGCATCCAGCGCAACTCCTACAACGCGTCGGAAGGCGGCTCGGTCGGCATCTCGGCGATCGGCGAGCGCGGCTTCGTGGGCGTCGCCTTCAGCCATTACAACGCGCTCTACGCGATCCCGGGCGGCGAGGCGGAGCAGGCGCGCACGCGGCTGACCCCGAACCAGGACCGGGTGATCTCGCGCGGCGAGTACAGGCCGCTCGACGGGCCCTTCGAGGTGATCCGCTACTGGGCGGGCTACTCCGTCTACCGCCACGACGAGATCGGCATCGGCGAGGACGGGCGCGAGGGCCAGCAGGCGATCTTCAAGAACCGCGAGGCGGAGGTCCGAGTCGAGGCGCAGCACGTGCCCGTCTTCACGAGTCTCGGCAAGCTCACGGGCGCCGTCGGCGTGCAGGCCGACCGGCGGGTGATCAACACGCAGCTCGAGAGCTTCCTGCCGCGCACCGATTCGCGGGCGAACGCCGTCTACCTGTTCGAGGAGTTGGAGGTGGTGCCGGGCACCCGCCTCCAGGCCGCCGGGCGCATCGAGGGCGACCGGCTGCGCAGCACCGCCGTGCAGTTCCCGGCCGATTACCTGCCGGTCGAGGGCGAGGATCCGCTGCGCTATCCGCTCACCCGCCGCTTCGCGCCGAAGAGCGCGAGCTTCGGCCTGTTGCAGGATCTGCCGCT
>NZ_LSIX01001006.1:0-497 GCF_001556475.1 Methylobacterium sp. CCH5-D2
GAGGAGCGCGTCACCTACGCCAAGATCCGCGAGCAACGCCGCCATCTTCGGGCCGGCCGCTTCGGCCTCGGACGACCAGCCGGCGCTCTCGCGGATCTTGGCGTAGGTGACGCGCTCCTCGGCCCCCATCTCCTCGGCCACCTCGTCGAAGAGGGGAGCCTGGAGCGTGCAGGAGACCGTCACGGGCCCGCCCGCGTCCAGGGCGTCGCGGAAGCGGTCGAGCTCCCGGCCGCAGAGCTGGTCGGCCGTGACGAGGCGGGAGCCGCAGCCGCGGGCGATGGCGGCGGTATCGAGGGGCATCGTCCGCTCGCAGGAGCAGGCGAGGATGAGACGGTCGGACACGGGTGAACCTGAGAGGAGACGTGATACGCGGATCCCTTCGCCTGAAGGGTTACAGCCCTTATACTCGAAGCATTCGAAACTACGATCCGACATGCGGGCGCAGGCCGCGACGATCCCGCGACGCTCTCCTGCCGGCCCCGCCCCCACACACGCCA
>NZ_LSIX01001007.1:0-4492 GCF_001556475.1 Methylobacterium sp. CCH5-D2
GGCCGATGTCGGCGATGTTGCCCGAGCCCACGACGAAGCCCGCGCCCTGCAGGAAAACCTGCACGCCGGTCTGGAGCTGGTCGGTCAGCTCGACCTCGACCACGGTCGCCTCGATCACCACCTGGGCGGGCGGCACGTCGAGGGCGCGCAGCACCTCGCGCACCTTCTTGAAGAGGCTGTAGTTCGAGTAGACGAGCAGCGCGTTGCTGGTCTTGTCCGCCACGATGCGGGTACCCTGCTGGCCTGCGCCGAGACCGCCGCCGGACGCGGCCTCGGCCGGCGGTCCGCCGCGCGGCAGGCCGTTGCCGGGGCCGTTCGCGTAGGGGTAGGGCAGGGCGCCGTCCTCGACCGAGGCCGGCGAGAGGCGCGGGATGGGTGCGGGGTCCCGCACGGCCTCACCGCCCCGCCCGCCCAGGCCGCCGGGTCCGCCAGGTCCGCCCGCGAGCGTGCCGGCCCGTCCGCCGCCGCCGGCTTGGCCGCTGCCGAAGATCACCGCGAGGCGCTGCGCGATCTCGTCGGCCACGAGATGCTGCAGCGGGATGACCCGCAGCGAGACCTCGTCGCGCACCTCTGTGTCCATCGCCTCGGCGAGCCGCCGGACGCCGTCGATCATGCCGGGCGCCTTGGAGGAGACCAGCAGCGCCTGCTGCCCGTCGAGCGGCACGATGCTGACCGGATCGGAATTGCGGCTGCGGAAGAACTCGGTGAGCTGGCCGGCGATCTTCTCAGGCGCGCTCTGGCGCAGCGGGATCACGGCGACGCGATCCTCGGTCAGCCCGGTCTGGACCAGCCCCTTGATCAGCTTCTCGGCCTGGTCGATCTCGGCGGCGGTCGCCCGCACCAGGATCGTGTCGGGGTTGTTCGTCTGCACGAGCTCGATGCTCGGCGGCACGATCTGACGGGCGAGCGCGAGCAGGTCGCCGCCCGCGCCCTTGCGCAGGCGCAGGATCCGCGTCGTCCGCTCGCCGACGCGGCCGGCCTGGCCGGTGGCCTCGATGGAGCCGATCAGCTCCGGCTTGCCGATGTGGAAGACGCCGTTGATGCTGCGCATCTCGAGGCCGTTGCGGGCCAGGATGTCGCGCACGACCTGCAGCACCTGGGCCTTCGGCACCGGCTCCTCGGTGCGGAAGGTGACCGAGCCGCCCAGATCCTCCGGCGCGATGTAGCTGAGCCCGAGCGCGCCCCCGAGCATCTGCTTGAGGACGTAGTCGAGCGTGGCCTTGCGGAAGTCGACCGAGACTTTCTGGTCGGGGTCGAAGCGGCGCCCGAGCGAGTTCTGGAGCGCGGCGACGTCGCCCTCCACGGCTTCGTCGGCGGCCGCGTAGTTGAGCTTCAGCGTGCCGAGGTAGCCGGTCACCGTCCCCGCCCGGTTGTAGCCGAGCGGCGGCGCGTTGACCCGGCGCACGTCGATGTCCTGCGCCTCGCGGGTGCCCTCGCCGGTCCAGAGGCGCGGCCGATCCTCGCCCGTGTACAGGACGCTGCGCTGGTTGCGCGCCGAGAGGAAGCGGCCGTCGCAGTTGCGGGGCGTGACGTCCTTGTCGTTGACGACCGCGATGCCGGCCGTCGTGTCGGGATCGGTGCAGGCGTCCCCCGCGATGCTGACGCAGCCCGCCACGGGCAGGAGCAGCGGCGCGAGGAAGACCAGCGTGTGCGCGGTGCGGAACATCGGATCGGTTGATCGACTCTTCGCCAGGGAGAGGGCGCCGGCAGGTCCGGATCCCGCGATGCGTCTCCGCCGCCCCGACCGTCCGCGGTCGGACGGTCGGGGCGGCGGAAAGCCCTGAAGGCTCAGCCTCCGGGGTTAGGCTGCACTTCTTAACAAGCCGCTAACCATGATCAGAATTTCTGCAGAAACGCAGGATCGATCAACGCGATGTTAGGTTCTATGCGCTTGTGCAGATGGCACGTCGCAATATTGGCTCAGAAGAGCCGTCGCGATCGATGCGCGCGGATCTGGGATGTGTGCGCGACGCTTGCGTGGGGCCGGCGCCTGACCTGACGTCCGGCGGGCGCTGCGCGGGGCGGCCTTCCTATCCAGCATCTCGCCCGCGCCCTGTCTTCACCGATCCTGCTGTGGCGGATCAGCTCGGGTTCAGGCCGCATCCCCGCCGGCGGTACGCACCGGTACGAAGAGCTCGCGGGCGCGACCGTCCGCCGGCGTCTCCGCTCCGGCATGGAATTCGAGGCAGCCCGTGCCGCGGGGACGATAGCGCTCCTGCTGGGCCAACCAGCCGTCGATGACATCGTACCGGGCGGAGGCGCTCCCGGGTGCCTCCGCCTCCGGGATGACCGCGTACATGCCCGCGCCCGTCTCGAAGGCGTGGATCCCGCGCCCCGCCAGCGCCCGGATCTCGGACGGCAGGGCCGCGTGGACAAGACAGCAATCGACCCGGATCTGTTCGGGCGGCGTGATGCGCGGGTCGTCGTGGACGACCCGCAGGAGGCGGCGGTCGGGGCCGGTGCCGAGATCGGGCGGCAGGTCCTGGAGGAAGTCGCGCCACTGCACGTGGGCGTCGCACCCGGATCCGAGATAGCGCCGGCCGAGGCAGGTGATGGCCGCGACCCTGCGGATCGCGACGGTCCGCAAGGTCCCGGGATCGACGGCGCCCGTGCCGCGGCCCGCGGCGCGCCGGTAGCTCGCCGGGGAGCGGCCGAAGCGTCCGGTGAAGGCGCGGGTGAAGGCGGCCTGGCTGCCGTACCCCACCGCTAGGGCGATGGCCACGATCGGCTCCCGCGACCCGCGCAGATGCAGGGCCGCCGCGTCCAGCCGGATGCGGCGGATGTAGTCGCTCACCGTCTCGCCGGTCCGCGTCTGGAACAGCCTCAGGAAGTGGAACTGCGACAGGCCGACCGAGGCCGCGAGGGCCGCGGTCGTGGGCGGCGTGTCCAGCCGCGCCTCCGCGAAGCGCATGGCCGCGGCGATCCGGACATCGGCGATGCGACGGAACGGCTGTCCGTGCCCGCATCGGCCCGCCGGACCGCGTTCGAAGGCGTTGCTCGCCCCGGTCAGATCAGGAGTCGGCACGTCTCCGCCCCAAGCCTCATCTCGCAAGGTCTCTCGCGATACTATGTCCGGTCACGTACGCTCGTAGGATGCCGGCGTTCCGTACAGCAAGGTTGCGGGGCGGGAATCTTTTGATCCAGCGTCTCAGGCCGGCCCTCAAGACAGGCGAATTGCCTTGCGGAACGGTAGAGTGGGGCGGCTCGACAGATCGCGGCGGCTCGAGAGCGTGGGGCCCGGGACGTGATCCGGCACCGTCGGGCACGGTTCCGGGGGAGGACCCGGATCATCTATCGATCGCGGCGCCGGGGTCTGGATCGGGCGGTCGAGATCGGACATGGATTGGCCGATCGTCCGGCCTCACCGTCCGCCGGGTTCACCGCGCGCTAATCCTGCGCCCACAGAATTGATCCCGCGCCCTTCCGCGCCGCACGAGAGCTTAAGCCGTGGCCGAAGTCGCCTCCGACAGCGTCATTCTCAAGATCCTCGTCGGCATGCAGGCCGGCGTCGAGGTCGCCCTCGTGCCCGGCGAGTACGTCCTCGGCACGGGGCCGGAGGACGACATCCAGCTCATCGACGTCAGCATCCGGCCCGGCCATGCCCGGCTCCGGGTCTCGGGGGGCAAGATCGCCCTGGCGGGGGCCGCGGGCGCGCTGCGGACCGCCGCCGGCCTGCAGATCGAGTCCGGGAGTGGCTTCCAGGAGATCGAGCCCCTCGACGTCGTCACCGCCGGGACGACGCGCTTCGCCCTCGGGCATCCGACCTCGCAATGGGCCACCGTGCTGGAGGACGATGCCGCCCCCACGGCCGGTCGGCCGGCTGCGCCGCTGTCCGGGGGGCGGCTTCGGGCGCTCGCGATGCCGCTGGCCGCCCTCGCCCTGCTCGTCGGCTTCGCGCTCTGGCTGCTGATGGGGGGCGGCCTGACCCGGATCGCCGGTACGGCCGATGCGGGGCGCGACGACCTCGTCCTGACGCGGGCGGCCCTCGACCAGTTTCCGTTCGGCCGCGCGATCGCGGCGCGCCAGGAGGTGGACGGGGCGGTCTACGTCTCGGGCTACGTCGATACCCCCGTGGAGCGCCGCGCCCTCGTCGGCGCCGTCGAGAAGACCGGTATCCCCGCCCGGATCCGCCTCTGGGTGCTGCAGACCATCCGGGCCGAGATCGAGAGCCTGATCGCCGCCCAGAAGCTTCCGGTCGGGTTCCAGCTCTCGGAGGACGGCACCCTCGTCCTCGACGGGCTGATCCTGAACGAGGGCCGGGCCGCGCGCTTCGTCGATCTGGTGAAGGACCGCGTCGTGGGCCTGGCCGCCGTCCAGTCGCGGATCCGGACGGCGCAGAGCCTGCTCGGGGAGGTCGAGCGCCTGGCACAGGCGGCGCAGATCCAGCCCTACGTGTTGCTGCGCGTGGTGGACGACCTGATCGAGGCGACGGGCGCGATCCCGGCCGAGAAGGTCGATGCCTTCGTGGGATTCCTGCAGAGCTATGCCCGCC
>NZ_LSIX01001008.1:0-4249 GCF_001556475.1 Methylobacterium sp. CCH5-D2
CGCCTTCCACCGCCGCAGCGCGCAGGGGCTCGCCGCGCGCCTCGACAAGGCGGCGGCGCAGTACGAGGCGGTGTTCGCGGAACTCGACCGGGCGCTGGGCTGAGGGCAACGACGTCCGCTCGACGCGCATCCCCTCTCCCCGTGCGCGGGGAGAGGGGGCGCTCGCCCGACCCGAACAGATCACCCGGATACGGTGTGATCGATCCCCTCCGAGACCCAGCATGGCCCGCATCCGCGCCGTCGACGGCGTCCCGCCGCTGCCCGTCGGCGGCCCCTGGCAGCTCGTGACGACCCCGCCCGGCGCCTGCGCGGGGCCGGGCGATCTCGCCGGGCTCGACGGCTGGATCTCGGCCTGCGTCCCCGGCACCGCCGCGGCGGCGCTGCGCGACGCGGGCCTCTGGTCCGAGCCGGAGCCGGAGCCGATCCACGACCGCGACGTCTGGTACCGCACGAGCTTTCCGGGCACCGGCCGGGCGCGCCTCGCCTTCGAGGGGCTGGCGACCCTCTGCGAGGTCTGGCTCAACGGGGCGCCGATCCTCGACAGCCGCTCGATGTTCCGCGCCCACGCGGTCGCGGTGGATCTCGTGGGCACGAACGATCTCGTCCTCTGCTTCCGCTCGCTGAAGACCGCCCTCGACCGGCCGGCCAAGCGCGGGCGCTGGCGGCCCCGCCTCGCGACGCCGGGCTCGCTGCGCCACGCGCGCACGAGCCTCCTCGGCTTCATGCCGGGCTGGTGCCCGGAGATCGACCTCGTCGGCCCCTACCGCCCGATCACCCTGACGCCGCTGCCGGAGGGCATGCCGGATCTGATCGCGGCCGATCTCACCGCCCGCCTCGACGGGGGGACCGGGCGGCTCGTCGCCCGGCTCCGGGTCGCGGGCCCGGTGGAGCGGGCGGTTCTCCGCTGCGACGGCCGCTCCGTGGTGTTGGCGCGGACGGGGCCGGACCTGTTCGAGGGCGCGCTGGACCTCCCCGGCATCGCGCCCTGGTGGCCCCACACCCATGGCGAACCGCGCCTGCACGCGGTCGCGGTCGGTCTCGACGGGCGCACCCACGATCTCGGCCGCACGGGCTTCCGCACGCTCACGCCGACCCGCCCCTTCGAGGAGGGCTTGAGCCTCGCGGTGAACGGCGTCCCGGTCTTCTGCCGCGGCGCCAACTGGACGCCACCCGACCTCGTCGGCTTGGGGGGTGCTCGGGAGGACACGCGCCCGCTCCTCGACCTCGCCCGCGAGGCCGGGATGAACATGCTGCGGGTCCCCGGCATCACGCTCTACGGATCGCAAGCCTTCCACGACCTCTGCGACGAGCTGGGCATCCTGGTCTTCCAGGACCTGATGCTCGCCAATTTCGACTACCCGCACGACGACCCCGCCTTCCGGGCCGAGCTGGAAGCGGAGATCGCCGACCTCCTCGACCGCACCCAGCTCTCGCCCGCGCTCTGCGCGCTCTCCGGCGGCAGCGAGGTCTGGCAGCAGGCGGCGATGCTGGGCGCGCCTCGGTCCGTCTGGGCGGACGCCTTCGCGGGCGAGCGACTGCCCGCGCTCGCGGCCTCCCGCCGCCCGGATCTCGCCGTGGTGCCGAACTCGCCCTCGGGCGGCGACCTGCCTTTCTCCACGGCGGCCGGCGTGACGCACTATTACGGGGTCGGCGCCTATCGCCGCCCCCTTGAGGACGCCCGCCGGGCCGAGGTCGGCTTCGCCACCGAGTGCCTCGCCTTCGCCAACCTGCCCGAGGAGGCGAGCCTGGCCGCGATGGGGCTCGGCGACCCGGAATCGCCGCGCTGGAGCGCCGGCATCCCGCGCGACCGGGGGGCGGACTGGGATTTCGAGCAGGTGCGCGACCACTATGCCGGCCTGCTCTACGGCGTCGATCCGGCAGCCCTTCGCCGCGCCGACCCGGAGCGCTACCGCGCGCTCGGCCGCGCCGCCGTCGCCGAGGTGATGGAGGCGACCTTCGCCGAGTGGCGCCGGGCGCGCTCACCGACCGCGGGCGGCCTCGTCTGGTTCCTGCGCGACCTCGCCCCCGGCACGGGCTGGGGCATCGTGGACGCGCGGGGTGAGCCGAAATCGGGCTGGTACGCCCTGAAGCGGGCCTTCCGGCCGGTTCAGGTCACGCTCTCGGACGAGGGGCTGAACGGGCTCCACGTGCACCTGCACAACGAGACCGCGGTGGCGCGGGCGCTCACCCTGCGCCTCGCCTTCACGGACGCGACGGGCCGAGCGGTGGCGGGGGCCGAGCGCGCCGTCAGCCTCGCACCCCGCTCGACCCAGACCCTCTCGTCGGCCGAGCTGCTGGGCCGCTTCTTCGACGCCACCGACAGCTACCGGTTCGGGCCGCCGGCCCATACGCTGGGACACGCGAGCCTCGGCGACCCGGCGGGCGCGGTGATCGCCGAGGCCTTCCATTTCCCGGGCGGGCGCAGCCCCGAGCCCGTGGAGACCGGCCTCGCGGTGGTCGTGGACGGTGCCGCCATCCGGATCCGCGCCGAGCGACACGCGCTGGGCGTGCAGGTGGAGGCCGAGGGCGCGCGGCCCGACGACACGTGGTTCCACCTCGCGCCCGGGACCGAGCGACGGATCACCTTCCCGGGTGCGACGCGGTTGCCGCGCGGCCGGGTGCGGGCGCTCAACGCCGTCGAGACGGCGACGTTCGGCCCGGAGGGCTGAGGTCGCGGGATCCTCGAGGGCCCGAGGGCCCTGTGCGGGTTCCTAGGGCAGCGCCCCGAGGCCCCGCGTCGCCGGCTGCGGCAGGGCCCGGGCCGCGATGCAGGCGAGCGTCGCCAGCGCGAAGATCAGCCCGAAGCAGATGCCGGTCGCCTCCGCGCCGACCCGAAGCCCGGCGGTGAGGGGGGCTGCGATCAGCAACCAACGCTCGTAGGCGTGCAGGCCGCCGGCCCGACGCGCCGCGACGACAAGCAGCACCGTGGCGGGTACCACCGGCGCGAGGTCGTAGACCGGCACGTAGGGCGAGAGCATCGGCGCGGCAGCGAGCAGGGTCGCGGCCCGCATGCGCGGATCGGGGCAGGTCGCCCAGACCCGCCACGCCAGCGCCAGCGCGCCGAGGCTCGCTGCGATCTGGGCCGTCCAGGCCAGGGCGAACGGCCCGCCGGCGAGCCGTACCGCCCCGTAGGCGCTGGCGTTGAGGTCGAGCCCCGCCGCGGCTTGGCGCAGGATGATGCGGTCGGTCTCACCGATCGTGCCGAGGAAGCCGAGCCAAGGGGCGCTGCCGAAGGCCAGGAGCGCGGCCAGACAGAGGGCCAGGACGGTGCCGAGGCATGCGCCGAGGCAGCGCCAGCGCCCGGTGACGAGGAGCAGCAGGGGCGCGAGCGCGGCGAGTTGCGGCTTGTAGGCGACGAGGCCGAAGCAGAGCCCCGCCACCAGCGGGCGCCGGTCGACGAGGAGCGCGCCGAGCGTCAGGAGGCCCGCGGTGAAGAGGCCGTTCTGCCCGTAGACGAGGTTGCAGAAGACCAGCGGATGGGCGAGCCCGACGAGGAGCGCCGCCCGGCCCCCGGCGAGCCGGAGCGCGAGGGCCAGAAGGCCGACGCCCGCGAACGTCCAGGCCAGGAAGGCTCCCGCAGGCGGCAGCGCCGCCACCGCGGCGGCCGGCAGCATGAAGACCGGCGGGTAGTGCCAGGCGAAGCGGCAATCGGGGCCGAAGGCCTCGCGCAGGTTCTGGAGGTGGCGCGGCAGGTCGTAGGGCTCGGCGGCCCCGCCCCGCAGCGCGGCCTGACCGGCCGCCCAGACCTGGGTGAAGTCGACGCCGACCGCGTTGGCGGCGCAGCCGGACCCCGGTACCGGACCCATCTCGAAGCCGACGAGGACGATGCCGAACATGAGCGGCAGGAGCCAGAGGCTCGCCAGCCGCGCGAGCCTGTAGAGCCGCGCGTCGCTGCCCGCGAGGTCGCGCAGATCCGCGAGCGCGGCGTGAGGTCTCGAGGGCGCGCGCAATCCCCACTCCCGCGGACGGTCCCGATCGCTCGTAGCATGCGCCCGGCCGGTTCCGGTGCGGTTAACGGCGGCTCAGCCCGCCCGCAGCTCGTCCTCAAGGAAGGCCCGCACCGCTGCCCCGTCGATGCCGGGCGCGATGAAGCTCTGCCCGATGCCGCGGGCGAGGATGAAGGTGAGGGCGCCGTCGCGCACCTTCTTGTCCTGCGCCATGGCGTCGAGGAGCGCGTCGGCGTCGCCGCAGCCGCCCGGCACCTGGGCGAGGCGGGTCGGCAGGCCGGCGAGCGCGAGGTGGTTGGCGA
>NZ_LSIX01001009.1:0-2360 GCF_001556475.1 Methylobacterium sp. CCH5-D2
TCGGCGGCCTGGGCGCCGGCGACGGCGGCGAGCGCCGCGGCCGAGCCGAGCAGGGAGCTCTTCAAGAGCTTCATCGATATCTCCAAAAGCTTCGAGACCCGAGAGGAGCCCGATGAGCCGCCGCTTTCGCTGCCGCGCCCGGGCCTTTTGTCTTGACCGGCCTGCATCTGTGGCAGGCTCGTGCGGGCTCGCTGTCGCGAAACCCTTATGGCGATTCCACTCTGGGCGAACGGACTGTCCCGGGCAACGTGGATTCCCCGACTCGCAGGTAGTTCCCAAGCCATGTTGCGACTCAGCAACAACGGCGGAAGGCATCTGTCGGAGGATAGTCCTTTCCTGCCAAGACAGGCTTTTTTGCCTCGACCTTCGGCCTCGAGGTCCTTACTTGGCTCTGGAGCGGAACTGCGTAGCAGGCCCCTCTCGGGGCGGACTGGTACAGGTCAGGGACGGTGCGCATCGCGCCACGAAGCTTGCGGGCGGCCAGAGCCGCTCGACCCAGCCACCGGCCACGCACTCTTGAAAGTGCCGCGCGCCGCCGGTGCCGGATGCCTTGGGGCGACGCGATGAACCGGCTGCCGAGGCCCGGCCTCTGGCGGTCCGTCCCAGATGCTCACGTCGTGGGGTTCGGCCCGCCCGGTGCGCGGGCAGAGGCTCTCGCAGGCGACCGGGCCGCTACCGCGCGGTCGCACGGCAGGCGCCGGTCGCCCCGACCCCGCTCCGCCGAACCGCGACGATCCGGGTCGTTCCGGCCGATGGGCTCAGAAGCCGAGGCCGATCTCGGCCTTGCTCTCGCTGGCCTCGGCCACGCTCAGGGCCTCGATCAACGCGCCCATGGCCGCGCGGGCGACCTGCCGCTGCGCGTCCGCGTGCGCCCAGCCGGCCCGGCCGATGCAGGCGACGAGCAGGTCCGAGGCGGCGCGGGCGCCCTCCAGCGCGCGCTCGATCGCCGGGGTCGGATCGACCCATTCCCGGAGGCAGGCGCTCATCGCCGCGCTGGTCTCCTGCAGCCAGTGGGTCGTCCCGGGTCCGGCCTGCTCGATGGCCTGGAGCCAGGGTTCGAGCAGGAAGGCGATCCAGGGATGGATGGCGGGAAGCGGCCAGTCCGTCGCGCCGCCGCCGGGTGCGGCGTCCGACATCTCCCAGCTCTGCGCGAGCGTCACCGGTTCCGGCCGCAGCTTGACCGTCCTCATCGGTCATCCTCCCGTGTTGGCTTTTGTCGGCTGGGAAGAGGATGTGCCAGACCAAGCCCGGCGGTGCGTTCACAATTATTTATGGCGGGTGACGAAGTGGCGCCGATGTCGCCGGTTGATCTGTCTTTTTGCGCTATGCCGCGAGCTGCGCCGGGCCCAGGAATTGCACCCAGAGCCGTGCGCCGTCCGCGCCCTGCTTGCGGACGGTGACGCGGGCCAGCCGCTCGTCGCCGCTCGCCTCGTCCGAGAGCACGAAGAGGTCCGGGATGCCGGAGGCGCTCGGCAGGGACAGCCGCGCGCCCGCGCGGCCCTCCGGTCGCAGGCGGCAGGACAGGATCGCGTCCCCGGTGAGGATCTTCGCGGGTCCCTCCGCGTCGGAGGACGGGCCGCGGCCGAGGTCCGATCGGGTCGGCTGCATGGCAGGCTCCTCTTCGGTTCGAATCGGGGGCACCCTCGGCGCGAGCGGTTAACAGGAGGTTGAGCCGCCCCCCCCGCGGACTGCCGCTATCGCGCGGGCGCCCCGCCGGATAGGGTTGCGCTCCAAACGAGATGCCGGGGAGTTGCGGGCGTTGAGACGGATCGTTCTGGCCGGCGTGCTGATGCTGGCATCCACCGCGGCGGACGCGGCCTGCCGCTGCGCCTGCGTCGGCGGGCGGGCGGTGGCCGCCTGCTCCTCGCCCAGCGAGATCGAGCCGATCTGTTCGCAGATCTGCCCCGAGGGCCTGACTCCCGGCGCGCTGGTCGAGCCGCTCGTGCCCGCCGGCGCCATCCGGCAGCCCGGCCCGGCGCTGTCGGACGAGGAACTCGGTCGGCGCGGCGCGGAGGCGAGCTCGCCGCTCGGCGGAAGCAACTTCGATCCCAAGCAGGGGCTCGCCCTGCCCTCCGTGGGCGGCACCGAACCGCAGCAATAGGCGCGGCGCGCGGAACGGGCGGTCGTCTGGCGTATTAACGAACCGTCAAGGTTTTGCCCGAAGGAGCCCGCGATGCCCGAAGAGCTCTTGGTGTTCGGCCTGTCGGCCCTGACCTTCGCGGCCTACGCCTTCTACCGGACCGCGCGCCCCTGAACGCATCCCGGTTGACCGGCGCGGCGGGATGGCCTACAGCCCCGTCTCACTGATCCCCGATAGCTCAGTTGGTAGAGCAGGCGACTGTTAATCGCCTTGTCGCAGG
>NZ_LSIX01000100.1:0-1126 GCF_001556475.1 Methylobacterium sp. CCH5-D2
CGGGTGCAGGGCAGAGCCCTGCTGTCGAACCCATAGGTCCGGCCTCGCCGGGCCTGTGGGTTCGAAACCCGGGGCTGCGCGCCCCGGGACCCCGCCAAAGGGTCAAGACCCTTTGGGATCCCGGATCCCTCTCAGCCCTCGGCGACCTGATGGTTCGCCATGATCTCGAGCGCGCGCACCAGGGCGGCGTGGTCGAGGCCGCCCGCGCCGTTGGCCGCGCAGGCGCCGAAGAGCTGCTGGGCGAGCGCGGTTCCCGGCAGGGCGAGGTTCAGGGCCTTGGCGCCCTCCAGCGCGAGGTTGAGGTCCTTGCGGTGCAGGTCGATGCGGAAGCCCGGCTGGAAGGTGCGCTCGATCATCCGGGCGCCGTGCAGTTCCAGGATGCGCGAGGTGGCCAGCCCCCCGGTGATCGCCTGCCGGACCTTGGCCGGGTCGGCCCCGGCCTTCGACGCGAACAGCAGACCCTCGGCCACCGCCTCGATGGTGAGCGCCACGATGATCTGGTTGGCGACCTTGGCGACCTGGCCGGCGCCGCTCCCGCCGACATGCGTCACGGTCTTGCCCATGAGCCGGAACAGGGGCTCGGCCCGGGCGAAGGCCGCCTCGGAACCGCCGACCATGATCGACAGGGCGGCGTTCTTCGCGCCGACCTCGCCGCCGGAGACCGGGGCGTCGAGGTAGTCGCAGCCGGCTTGCGCGACCCGGGCGGCGAAGGCCTTGGTGGCGATCGGCGAGATCGAGCTCATGTCGATCACGGTCTTGCCGGGCTCGAGCCCCTCGGCGACGCCGCCCGCGCCGAACAGCACCGTCTCGACGTCGGGCGTGTCGGGCAGCATCAGGATGACGACGTCGGCGCGCTCCGCCACCTCGGCGGCGCTGGCGCAGGCGGTGCCGCCCGCGCCCAGGAGGGCGTCCGGCACGGCGCGGCGGCTCTTCAGGAACAGGCTGTGCCCGCCCGCGATCAGGTGGCCGGCCATGGGCGCGCCCATGATGCCGAGGCCGATGAAGCCGATGTTCATGGTGGGGTCTCCCGGGAGAGGTAGCGCGCGGTTTCCCTCCCCCGCAGAGGGGGGGAGGGTTTGGGCGGGTCAGCCCTTGAAGCGGGCGGCGAGCGCCTCGGTCTGGCGGG
>NZ_LSIX01001010.1:0-2008 GCF_001556475.1 Methylobacterium sp. CCH5-D2
CAGCAGGGCCGGCCCCCGGGCACGGCGCGGACCCGGCGCGCGCGCCTCCGCCCTGCCGCCGCTGCGCCCGCTCACCGCCACCCGTCTCGGCCCCCGCTCGCACACGCCCCGCCTGCGCGGTCGCCGGCGCCCGGAGGCGCGGCACCGCCCGCATGGTTAAGAAACGGTACCGGCGCAGGGTTAACGACCGGTCAATGCGCGGCACCGGGCCCGGTCGGATACGAAAACGACCGTTGTCCGCCTGTGCGAGACTGGTTCGCCGCACGGTTTCCCGTGATAAGGCGGCCGTGGCAGCGGGGGAGGGGACATGACGGTGAGGAGAGGCGCGGTGCCGCCGGCACGGCAGCGCCCGGGACCGTTCGCGAGACTGTCCCTGGTCGTCCGGGCCGGAGGCCTCGGGCTCGCCCTGGCGGCGGGCGCGGCGCGGGGCGAGGAGGCGCCGCGGACGTCGGCCGCCACGGTCACCGGCTACTTCTACATCGGCGGGCGCTACCAGCGGGTCGAGGACAAGACCCTGATGGTCGGGCAGATGTTCGTCCAGTCGCGCCGCCCGGCCCAGGTCACGCAGCCCTATCCGGTGGTGATGGTGCACGGCGCCGCGCAGACGGGGGTGAACTTCCTGGGCACGCCGGACGGGCGGCCGGGCTGGGCCCAGCGCTTCGTCGATCACGGTTTCCAGGTCTACGTGGTGGACCAGGTCGGGCGCGGGCGCTCGGGCACCAACCCGGAGGTCTACGGGCCCTACACCCGCCTCTCCGCCCGCGCGCTCGAGGAGACCTACACCGCCCAGGAGGTCTACGACCTGTTCCCGCAGGCGAAGCTCCACACCCAGTGGCCGGGCGGGGCGGGCGTGCCGGGCAACCCGGCCTTCGACCAGTTCATGGCGAGCCAGGTGCCC
Organism: Methylobacterium sp. CCH5-D2; assembly: GCF_001556475.1. Taxonomy (NCBI): domain Bacteria; kingdom Pseudomonadati; phylum Pseudomonadota; class Alphaproteobacteria; order Hyphomicrobiales; family Methylobacteriaceae; genus Methylobacterium; species Methylobacterium sp. CCH5-D2. The sequence continues at coordinate 899 of NZ_LSIX01001010.1, forward strand.
TACCTCGCCAACACCCAGCAGACCGAGGAGCTGATGGCCCCGGCGCTGACCGCCCTCGTCGAGAAGGTCGGCCCCGCGATCCTCCTCACCCACGGGCAGGGCGGGCTGTTCGGCTGGGCGGTCTCGGACGCGCGCCCCGACCTCGTGAAGGCGCACGTGGCGATCGAGCCGAACGGGCCGCCCTTCTTCGACGTGCGCTACCGCGGCGGCAAGGAGTTCTGGGAGCGCACCGGCGAGGGCCGCGCCCGCGCCTACGGCCTCACCCGCATCCCCTTGAGCTTCCAGCCGCCGGTGAACGCGCCCGAGGATCTCACCGTGATCCAGGCCAAGGCGCCCGCGGCGGAGGGACGCATCCGCTGCTGGCTCCAGGGCGAACCCGCCCGCAAGCTGCCGAACCTCGCCCGCGTGGCCACCGTGATCGTGACGGCCGAGGCCTCCTTCCGGGCGCCCGTCGACGATTGCACGGCCGCCTTCCTGGCCCAGGCCGGGGCGAAGCCCGAATCCCTGCGCCTCGCCGAGGCGGGCCTGCGCGGCAACGGCCACATGATGATGCTGGAGAAGAACAGCGATCCGGTCGCCGACGCGCTGGTCGCCTGGATCGCCGGCCGGGTGCGCTGAGGGGACCCACCGGGGCGATCCATCCCGCGTGTGATCCCTGGCGCGTGCCATCATGGATTGTGACCGCCCGGCCACAGGACCCGGCAATCCATGGCGCACAGCCTTGTGCGGGCCGGGGTTCGGCCGTAGGCCTGTTCGGGAAAGCTCAATCCTTTCACGAACTTAGCATCATTCTAAAGAGCCAGGCCGTACGGTCCCGGGCGATCCGGGGCGCGCTGTCGGCTGTCCGGGATCCGCTCATGTCGCCGCTTGCGCCCGCCCCGAAGCGTCTTCGTCCGTTGCGCGTCCTCGCGCTGTCGGGCGCCTCGCTCCTCGTCCTCACGGCCACGGCCGCGGCCCAGCAGGCGACGCCGCCGCGCCGCGGCACCGCGAACCCGCCGGCCGAGGCCAGCGTGCAGCTCAGCGAGATCAGCGTCGAGACGCAGGGCAACGGCGGGGGGACCGTCGCCGGAGGGGGCGCCGGAGTCGGCGCGGCGGCGTCGCCTGCTGGGC
>NZ_LSIX01001011.1:0-449 GCF_001556475.1 Methylobacterium sp. CCH5-D2
CGCCGTCTCCCGGCTGCCGGGCGTCGCGGACGTGCGCGTGAACTACGGCAGCCAAATCCTCGACCTCGCGCTCGACGAGGCCGCGACGCCGAGGACCGACTTGGAGGGGCGCATCGAGCGCCTGGGCTACGGCGTCGCGCCGCTCCCCACGGCCGCGGACCTGGCCAGGGCGCAAGCCTCGGGCGGCGCCCCGCCCGCCGAGAGCGCGGAAGAGCCCGAGCCGCCGCTCTGGCGGAGCCGGAAGGCGCTGCTGGGCATCCTCATCGGCGCCCTGTTCGCCGCCGGCTTCCTCGTCGAGCGGATCGCGCCGGGCCTGGCGGGCGAGTACGCCTACTGGCCGGGCGCGCTCGTCGGGCTCGCCTATTACGGCCGCCGCGCGGCCGTGGCGGCGTTCGCCGGCACGCCCTTCTCCATCGAGATGCTGATGTCGGTCGCCACCGCGGGGGCGC
>NZ_LSIX01001012.1:0-13006 GCF_001556475.1 Methylobacterium sp. CCH5-D2
CCCGCCGGCCGCTGCAGGTCCGCTTCGCCGCCGTGCCGGACGCGCCCGCGCTCGAAGACGCGCTCGCGGCGATCCCGGAGGACATCTGGCACGACGACGTGCACGGCGCGCCGGACTGGCGCCGCCACGTCACGGGGCTGCTCGCCGCGGAGATCCGGGACGAGCTCGCGGGGGAGGGGGCGTGATGCGGCTCACCGTCAACGGGCAGGCGCAGGCGGCCGACGCCCGCCCCGGCCAGTGCCTGCGCACCTACCTGCGCGGCCTCGGCTGGTTCGGCGTCAAGAAGGGCTGCGACGCGGGCGATTGCGGCGCCTGCACGGTCCACCTCGACGGCGAGCCCGTCCACGCCTGCATCACCCCGGCCTTCCGGGCGGCGGGGCGGGCCGTCACCACGATCGAGGGCCTCGCCGGCCCCTGCGCGCCGGGCGCGCCCGTGCCCGCGGACCTCCACCCGATGCAGGCGGCCTTCCTGGCCGCGCAGGGCTTCCAGTGCGGCTTCTGCACCCCCGGCCTGGTGATGACGGCCGCCGCCCTCGACCAGGGCCGTCGCCGGGACCTCGACGCCGCGCTGAAGGGCAACCTCTGCCGCTGCACCGGCTACGGCGCGGTCGCCGACGCGCTCGACGGGCTCGCGCGGGCCGAGACGCCGGAGCCCGGCGCCGACCCGGTCGGGCGCTGCCTGCCGGCGCCGGCGGGACCCGCCGTCGTGACGGGGCGCGCCGCCTACACGCTCGATCTCGCGCCGCCGGGCCTGCTGCACATCAAGGTGCTGCGCGCGCCCCACGCGAGCGCCCGCATCCGCGCGATCGACGCGGGGGCGGCGCGCGCCCTGCCCGGTGTCGTCGCGGTGCTCACCCACGCGGACGCGCCGGAGCGCCCCTTCTCGACCGCCCGCCACCACGACCCGCGCGACGACGCCGCCGACACCCGCGTGCTCGATCCGGTGATCCGGTTCATCGGCCAGCGCGTCGCCGCGGTGGTGGCGGAGAGCGAGGCGGTGGCCGAAGCCGCGATCCGCCTGATCGCCGTCGATTACGAGATCCGCCCGGCGGTGCTCGACCCGGAGGCGGCGCTGGCGCCCGGCGCGCCGCTCGTGCACGACCCCGCCGACCGCCCCGCCCCGGAGCCCGGCGCCGACGCGCCCCCGCGGCACAGCCACCCGAACCTCGCGGCCGAGGCGCACGGGCGGATCGGCGACGTCGAGGCCGGCTTGGCCGAGGCCGACGCGGTGCACGAGGGCACCTACGTCTCGCAGCGGGTGCAGCACGCGCATCTGGAGACCCACGCGGCGATGGGCTGGCTCGACGCGGACGGGCGCCTCGTCATCCGCGCCTCGACCCAGGTCCCCTTCCTCACCCGCGACGCGCTCTGCGCGCTCTACGACCTGCCGCGCGAGCGGGTGCGCGTCGTCTGCGGCCGGGTCGGCGGCGGCTTCGGCGGCAAGCAGGAGATGTTGACCGAGGACCTGGTCGCACTGGCCGTGCTGAGGCTGAAGCGCCCCGTGGTCTGGGAACTCACCCGCGAGGAGCAGTTCGCGGCCACCGCCACCCGCCACCCGATGCGGGTGCGGGTGCGCCTCGGCGCGAAGGCCTGCGGCACGCTCACCGCCATCGCGCTCGAGGTGCTCGCCGAGACCGGCGCCTACGGCAACCACGCGGGCGGCGTGCTGCACCACGGCTGCAACGAGGTGATCGCGGTCTATCGCTGCCCGAACAAGCGGGTCGACGGGTACAGCGCCTACACCAACACCCTGCCCGCCGGGGCGTTTCGCGGCTACGGCCTGAGCCAGACCATCTTCGCGATGGAATCGGCGATGGACGAACTGGCCCGCGCCCTCGGCATCGACCCGTTCGCGCTGCGCCGCCGCAACGCGGTGCGGCCGGGCGACCCGATGGTCTCGACGAGCCTGGAGCCGCACGACGTGCGGTACGGCAGCTACGGCCTCGACCAGTGCCTCGACCTCGTCGAGGGCGCCCTGCGGGCTCTGCCGGAACCGGAGACCGAACCCGGCTGGCGCGTAGGGCAGGGGATGGCGCTCGGCATGATCGACACGATCCCGCCCCGGGGCCATCTCGCCGAAGCGCGGATCCGGCTCGGCGCGGACGGCCGCTACACGCTCCGGGTCGGCACCGCCGAGTTCGGCAACGGCACCGCCACCGTGCACGCCCAGCTCGCGGCCGCGGCTCTGGGCACGAGCCTCGACCGGATCCGCCTGGAGGCGGGCGACACCGACGCGGTCGGCTTCGACACCGGCGCCTACGGCAGCACCGGCATCGTGGTCGCGGGCCAGGCGACCCACAGGGCCGCGTGCGCGCTGGCCGAGGCGCTGCGGACGGCGGCGGCCGCGCGGCTCGGGGCCGACCCGGGGACGGGGCGCCCGGAGGCCGACGGCCTGACCTTTCCGGAGGGGCAGGTGCCGCTCGCCGACCTCGCCGGCCTGGAGGCCGAGGGGCACGCCACCGGCACGCCCCGCTCGGTCGCCTTCAACGTGCAGGCCTTCCGGGTCGCGGTGCACGAGGGCACGGGCGCGGTGCGCATCCTCGACAGCATCCACGCGGCCGATGCGGGCCGGGTGATCAACCCGATGCAGTGCCGCGGCCAGATCGAGGGCGGGGTGGCGCAGGCGATCGGCGCCGCGCTCTACGAGGACATGCGGCTCGACGACGGCCGGGTCGTCACCCGCAGCTTTCGCGACTACCACGTCCCGGCCTTCGCGGACGTGCCGCGCACGCGGGTGCTGTTCGCCGAGACCCACGACACGGTCGGCCCGCTCGGCGCCAAGTCGATGAGCGAGAGCCCGTTCAACCCGGTCGCCGCCGCGCTGGCCAGCGCGATCCGCGACGCCACCGGCCACCGCCCGACCGCAACCCCCTTCGCCCCCGACCGGATCTTTCGCGGCGTGTCGGCGGCCTCCCGCCGGAACACGCAAGCCATGAGTCCGCCCGCATGAGTCCGCCCGCATGAGCCCGCCCGCATGAGCCACACGGCCGCCGAACTCGAACAGGCCGTCCGCGAGATCGCCGAGGAGATGCGCGAGCGGCCCGACCGCGGCGCGGTCGCCGACTACATCCCGGAACTCGCCACCGTCGATCCGCGCCGCTTCGGCATCGCGGTGATCGACACGCAGGGCCGCGTCGCGACCGGGGGCGACGCGGACGCGCCCTTCTCGATCCAGAGCATCTCGAAGGTCTTCACCCTGACGCTGGCGCTCGGCATGGTCGGCGACCGGCTCTGGCGCCGGGTCGGGCGGGAGCCCTCGGGCAGCCCCTTCAACTCGATCGTGCAGCTGGAGCGCGAGCGCGGCATCCCGCGCAACCCCTTCATCAACGCGGGCGCGATCGCGGTCACCGACGTGATCCTGTCCGGCCACCAGCCGCGGGAGGCGCTCGGCGAGATCCTGCGCTTCCTGCAGTTCCTGGCGCAGGATAGTTCGATCGTCATCGACGAGGCGGTGGCGGCATCCGAGCAGCGCACGGGATTCCGCAACGCGGCGCTGGCCAACTACATGAAATCCTTCGGCGTGCTCGACAATCCGGTCGTCTACACGCTGGGCGTCTACTTCCACCACTGCGCCATCGCGATGTCCTGCCGCCAGCTCGCCACGGCCGGGCAGTTCCTGGCCCATGCGGGCCGCAACCCGGTCACGGGCCACACCGTGATCTCCGCCGAGCGGGCGCGCCGCATCAACGCGATCATGCTGACCTGCGGCCACTACGACGGCTCGGGCGATTTCGCCTACCGGGTCGGCCTGCCCGGCAAGAGCGGAGTGGGGGGCGGCATCCTGGCGGTGGCGCCGGGCCGGGCCTCGATCGCGGTCTGGTCGCCGGGGCTGGACGCCGCCGGCAACTCGCATCTCGGCCGCATCGCGCTGGAAACCCTGACCCGGCGCATGGGCTGGTCGATCTTCGGGGTGTGAGGCGGCACGGGTCCCGCGCCGCGGGGCGGGAGAGGCGCCGTCGGCCGCTCAGGGCGGCCAGCCGCCCTCACCGGCCCCGCGGGGTCCGGTTGCGCTCGGCCTCCTCCTGGATGGCGGCCTCGTGGTAGCCGCCGTCGACGGCGCAGACCTGCGGGGCGGCGGCGGGCGCGGCCGGGCGGGCCCCCTGGCCGGCGCGGCCGCCCACCGGGAACGTGTAGATCTTGGCGGTGGGGCGGTGAAGGTCCGTGTTCATGGGGCGCGACGCTCCCTGTCAGCGATGGGGTCTCAACGCATCGGCGGCGCTGTCGACGGGAAGATGCCTACTCTTTGCGCGTTCTGCACTCCATAAATCAGCTTTTGCCGGCAATTTGCGCACACAGCCCCTTGCGGAATCCTTTGCCGCCTGATCGCTCACGATTCCGAAGATCGCTGCCTGTTCGCTGTGCGATTTCGAGGCCCGCCCGGCACTGCCCAGAAGGCGGGCATTAACCCGGAGCCGGCAGAGGAGGGCGCGGCGGGAGCGAGACAAGCCGCGCGCCCTCCCTCCGGTTCCATCGCCGACCCGCATTCCGCGTCGCGGCTCGCCCTCGCGTGTGGCACGGGCCGTGCAAGGGGGCCGCCGAGCCGTCGCCGGCGCGCGAGGCCGGCGTGCAGGGTCCGCGTTCGCCAAGGCTTTTGCCAGGGTTTGACGAGAGAATCACGATGACGAAGTACAAGCTCGAATACATCTGGCTCGACGGCTACACGCCGGTCCCAAACCTGCGCGGCAAGACCCAGATCAAGGAATTCTCCGAGTTCCCGACCCTCGAGCAGTTGCCGATGTGGGGCTTCGACGGCTCCTCGACCAAGCAGGCCGAGGGCGGCTCCTCCGACTGCATGCTGAAGCCGATCCGCCACTTCCCCGACCCGGCCCGCACCAACGGCGTACTGGTGCTCTGCGAGGTGATGATGCCGGACGGCGTCACCCCGCACGAGTCGAACAAGCGCGCCACCATCCTCGACGACGAGGGCGCGTGGTTCGGCTTCGAGCAGGAGTACTTCCTCTACCAGAACGGCCGCCCGCTCGGCTTCCCCGAGAGCGGCTACCCGGCCCCGCAGGGCCCGTACTATTGCGGCGTCGGCGCCTCGAACGTCGGCCCCGTGGCGCGCAAGATCGTCGAGGAGCATCTCGACCTCTGCCTCGCCGCCGGCATCAACCACGAGGGCATCAACGCCGAGGTGGCCAAGGGCCAGTGGGAGTTCCAGATCTTCGGCAAGGGCTCCAAGAAGGCCGCCGACGAGATGTGGATGGCCCGCTACCTGCTCCAGCGCCTCTGCGAGCAGTACGAGATCGACATCGAGTACCATTGCAAGCCGCTCGGCGACACCGACTGGAACGGCTCGGGCATGCACTGCAACTTCTCGACCGCCCACCTGCGGGAGGTCGGCGGCAAGGCCTATTTCGAGGCCCTGATGGCGGCCTTCGAGAAGAACCTGCACGATCACATCGCCGTCTACGGCCCGGACAACGACAAGCGCCTGACCGGCAAGCACGAGACGGCGCCCTGGAACAAGTTTTCCTACGGCGTGGCCGACCGCGGCGCCTCGGTCCGCGTGCCGCACTCCTTCGTGAAGAACGACTACAAGGGCTATCTCGAGGATCGCCGCCCGAACTCGATGGGCGACCCCTACCAGATCGCCAGCCAGGTGCTGAAGACGATCTCCGAGGTTCCGACCGGCGCGGCCGCCGCGGCCGCAGCCTGATCCACGCGGCGGCCTCCCCGCCGCACCCCGACGGTCCCGAGGGGCCGGCGATCCGAGAGGATCGCCGGCCCCTTCGCACGTCCGGAACCCCGCCGCGTTAAGCCTAACCGCGCTTTAACGGCAGATCGGACTGCGAATTCCTTCCCAGGCGCGTTCCGACCTGAGATGATCGTCGGACACGGAAGGAGATGACATGAGCGAGCGGCGACGGCAGGGGCGGAGCCGGACATTCCTCGGCGGCGCGATCACCTTCAACCACGGTGCGCAGACGCTGTCCTGCCGCATCCGCAACCTCAGCGCCGAGGGCGCGCGCCTGGATTTCAGCGGTGCCGTGCCGCTCCCCGACGAGATCGATCTCGCGATTCCGCTGCGCGACGAGGTGCGGCGCGTCCGGGTGGTCTGGCGGCGGGACGATTGCCTCGGCGTCGCCTTCCTGCCCCGGCCGTCCAACCTGATCGATCTCGCCGGCGCCCGTCGCGCGCGGGCCTGAGCGCGGGCCGCGCGGCGGGGCCCGGATATCGGACGATGCCCTAGCGGCGGTGCTTCGCCCGGCGCATGCAGGCGTGGTAGATCTGCCGGCCCAGCGCCTCGGGCTCCAGGCCGCGCGGATTGGGCGCCGAGAACACCCGGCCCCGGGCCTCGTTGCGGCAGGCGGCGTCCTGCGGCCCGCGGATCGGCGGCTCCGCCCGCGCCCCGTCCGCGGCGAGCGCCGCCAGCGTCATCCCGAGACAGGCCCCGATCATCGCGCGCGTGCTGGCCATCGTACGGATCACCTCCCTGCGGCCCCGTGCGGGCCGATGCCCGGAACAATAGTGCGCCCCGGCCTCGGAGGAAGCGGAGCCGGCCCGATCCTGAGACCTCGCGCGCGAGCGACGGCGCCGTGCCCCGGCTCGACGACCTCCGCGACGATCGCGCACCAGATCATGCGCCGCATCAACGATCCGCGCCATCCCTTGGTATAGGAACGCCTTTTCACCCGTCGAGCGAATCCTGAGGCCGCGCACCAGCAAAGCTCCGCAACCCATTGAAAACCGTGCGGTCTCTGGATTTTTTCGCGCTGACCGCCCAGTCCGGAGGCTCCGAACCGGTGGAGGGCGCCCCCTCAGGGCATCACCCACAGGCAGCCGCCCGTCGCCAGAGCGAGGCATTCGTAGGGCGCGCCGCCCACCATCGCGCGGTGCTCGACCGCCCCGACCGCGTCGCGCGGGACCAGACGGCAGCCGGGCTGACTGGAGACCTGCGCCGCGGCGCGCACCCGGTCCTCGCCCGCGCGTGCGGCGAGCTGGCGCAGGGCCACGAGGTTCTCGCAGGCCGGAACCGCGCCGGCCGGCCCCTGGGCCATGGCCGGGAGCGCGACGAGGAGCATCGGAAGCGTAGGGAGCAGGCGGCGCATCGCTCGATTCCGCGTGGGTCGGGAGACGAGCACATGGAACGCGCCGGCCGCGCGCCAAGGGGATCCCTGCGCCAAGGGGATCCCTGCGCCAGGGGAGCCGGCCGGCGGAGGCCCGACATGGCGACGCCGCCCGCGCCGGGGGCGCGGACGGCGTCGATGGATCGTCGATCCGGTACCGGGGCGGCGGCCCGAGGGCCGCGCCGTCTCAGCGCTTCACCTTCGCCTTGGCCTTGCGGGCGGCGTAGCGGGCGTCACGCGCTTCCTTCTTGGCGTTGAGCTCGGCGGCCTTGCGCTCCTGCAGGGCCTGCGCCTCGGCCTGCTCGCGGGCGATCTGGGCGGCGAGTTCCGCCTCCTCGCGGGCGCGCTTCTCCTCCGCGGCCTTCAACTCGGCGGCGACGCGGGCAGCCTCGCGCTCGCGGGTGCGCTCCTCACGGGCGCGCGTGACCGCGGCGCGGGCCTCGGCCTTGGCCCGGACCTCCGGGTCGTCGGCCGGCGGGCGGGCCTTGAACTTGGCCAGCAGGGCGGCCTTGGCGTTGGCGGAGTTCTGGCGGCGGTCGTCGAAGTTCCTGTAGTCGAATGCGCTCATCTGGCCTTTCTCGTTCGGTGTTCGATGTCGTGCTTCCGTCCAGCCCCACCGGACCGGTTCGGTCGGGCTGGACGACGGGTGCGGACCGCGAGCCTCGGGCTCGGGCCGTTCTCGGATTGGGACGGACCGCCAATGACCGATGCGTCCGCCCGATGCAACCGACGTCGGCGCCCGCAAGGGCCCGCTTCGGTAACATTTGTCGTCCTTCCGACGAAAGTTTTCGTGACGGATGCCGAAATACCTCAACCGGGCCGGTCATCGCGGCGCGTGAGAGCCGCTCCGGCCCGGACCGCGGAGCCAGGCTCGCGCGTCGGGCCGTCGATCCGGACGCTGCCTGAGGTAGGGTGTCGTACCCGATCCGGCAAGGTCGCGGCGCGCCCTCCGGTGCAGCCCAGGCATCCCTCCGCCGCGTGCCGGGCGGCGCGCCAGCCTGTGGACGACCCTGTGCGGAATGCGTGGCGAACCCCTGCGCGACGAGACGCGCGAACGGCCCCGGCGCGCCCCGCGACACCGTGCCGGGACCCTTGAGGTTGCCGGGCCGGGCCCGTGCGGCTAGGCTTGCCCATTCGCGGGTGGGGGCCTGCGGGGGGATCGGTGGGGCTCGCGCCCGCCCCCTCCGGTCTCCCGGTCGCGGCCCGTCCGCGGTCCCGCTCGCCCGGAGCCGCCGTGCCGGGCCGGCACCTGAAGCGGGGGGCTTCAACCATGACGACCGCATCGCCGGGTTCCGGCCCGTTCGGACGCGTCTCGAACGCACCGCGCCGCGCGACCGCGCGCGCGCCGGGAGGCACGCGGTCGCGCCCCGCGTGAGGAGCCGCCCACCCCCGTGCGATCCCCGGGCCTCGGCCGGCGGGCAGGCCGGCGCGTGGCTCGCGCGGGCGGGCCTGTGGGCCGGGCTGGCGGCCGCCCTCGGCGGCCCGGCACCGGCAGCCGCCTTCGACCTGTTCGGGCTGTTCGGCGATAGCGAGGCGCCGCTCCAACCCTCCGCCACGGCGCTGCCCTACGACGTGAAGGTGCGCGGCGCGGACGACGACGCCCTCGTCACCGCCCTGCAGGACGCCTCCAGCCTGTACAAGCTCCGCCGCGAGCCGCCCCCGGACGGGGAGGGGCTGGCGCGCCGCGGCGAGGCGGACCTGCGCAAGCTCCCCGAGGTGCTGGAGGGCTACGGCTACTACGCGGGCCGGGCCGCGGTGCGGGTCGGCGACGTCACGCTCTCCGGCGAGGCCTCGCTGGACCGGGCCGCCCGCGCGGCGGAGATCGAGCGCGGCCGGGCGCTCGTGCCGGTGAAGATCGCGGTCGATCCGGGCCCGCTCTACCACCTGCGCCGTGTCGCGGTGCTGGATCCGGCGGGCCGGCCGCTGCCCGCCGAGCTGATCCCCGAGCGCCTGACCCGGGTCGATCCCGACACCCCGGCCCGCTCGGCCACGGTGCTCGCCCGCGAGGCGGCGGTCGTCGATCGCCTGCGCGGGCTCGGCCACCCCTTCGCCAAGGTGGTCCGGCGCGACCCCGTGGTGGACGACGCCGCGCGCGCGATGGACGTGACGCTGACGCTCGATGCCGGCCCGAAGGCGGGGCTCGGGCCGGTCGCGGTGCGGGGCGCCGAGGGCGTCGATCCGGCGGTCATCCGCTCCTTCATCTACACCGAGCCGGGCGACCCCTATTCGCCCAAGGCGCTCGCCGACATGCGCCGATCACTCGCGAAGATCGAGGCTCTGGGCTCGGTCCGGGTACGCGAGGGCGAGGCGCTCGATGCCGAGGGCAACCTGCCGATCTTCGTGGATCTCACCGAGCGGCCGCGGAACCTCGTCGGCGTGTCGGCCCGCTACTCGACCGTCGACGGGCCCGGCGTGCGGGCGACCTACACCAACCGCAACCTGTTCGGCGGGGGCGAGACGCTGCGGCTCGACGCCGACGTCTACTACCTCGGCAACGACCTCTACGCGCGCCAGCGCAAGCTCGCGGGGATCGACTCCAACGGCCTCGGCGGGCGGCTCGGCGCGACCTTCGTGAAGCCCGCGCTCTGGGGCTCGCGCACCGACCTCGTGATGAGCGCCTTCGCGGGCCGCGAGGCGCAGCAGAGCTACGTGGTCGATGCGGGCGGCGGTACGGTGGGCCTGCGCCAGCGCTTCTCCGACACGTTCTTCGCGCAACTCGGCATCGAGGGGCAGGCCGGCCGCTCGCAGGACGCGCTCGGCAAGGTCGATTACCGGCTGGTGGGGGTCGGCGCCTCGGTCGCCTACGACTCGACCGACAGCCTGCTCGACCCGACCCGGGGCGTGCGGCTCACGGCCTCCGCCACCCCCTACGCGGGCTTCCTCGGCTCCGATCCGTCGATCTTCGTGGCGAAGGCTCAAGGGGCGACCTACTGGGCGCTCGACGAGGATGCCCGCTACGTGCTCGCCGGCCGCCTCGGCTTCGGCTCGATCTCCGGGGCCTCGCTGGAGGAGATCCCGGCCAACATCCGTTTCTTCGCGGGCGGCGGCGGCTCGGTGCGCGGCTTTCCCTATCGCACGCTCGGGCCGCGCGGTCCCTTCGGCCTGCCGGTCGGCGGCAAGAGCCTGCTGGAGGCCTCGCTCGAGGCCCGCATCAAGGTCACGGACACGATCGGCGTGGTGCCGTTCTTCGACGCCGGCACGGCGTTCGCCGGCTCGCTGCCCAACTTCGACGAGCGCATCCGCACGTCGGTGGGCCTGGGGCTTCGCTACTACACCGGCATCGGCCCGATCCGTGTCGACGTCGCCTTCCCGCTCGACCGGATCAAGGGATACCACGAGCCCCCGGCCGCCCTCTACATCAGCCTGGGACAGGCGTTCTGATGGTGCTTTCGAGGTCTTTCGGACGGCCCCCGCGGCTCTCCCTCCCCCCTCTGCGGGGGAGGGTGTGGGTGGTCGCCGTCGCGGGCCTTCTGGTCCTGACTCTCTCCGGCCCCGTCACGCCCACCCGCGCGGCCGACGAGGGCGAGAAATCTGTCCTCGGCGGCCTCCTCTCCAAGGCCCTCTCCACCCCGTCCTCCCGGGTCGCGATCGGCGCGGTCGATGGGGCGCTCTCCTCGGATGCCACCATCCGCGACGTGGCGATCAGCGACCGCGACGGCGTCTGGCTGCGGCTCGACCGCGCCCGCATCGTCTGGCGGCGGCTCGCCCTGCTGTCGGGCCGCCTGGAGGTGGACAGCCTGGAGATCGGGAAGATCGCGGTGCTGCGCCGCCCGATCCCCGCCGCCCACCCGCCGACCGAGGAACCCGACGGCACCCTGCTGCCGGACCTGCCCGTGAAGATCGAGGTGAAGGGGTTTCGCCTCGACGAGCTGGCCCTGGCCGAACCCGTCGCCGGCCAGAACGCCCGGCTCGCGGCGAGCGGCAAGGTCCGTCTCGGCAACCCGGCCGAGGGGCTCGACCTGGATCTCAGCGTCAACCGGCTCGACGCGGGCGGCAGCTTCGCGGCCCGCCTGCTCTTCGTGCCGCAGGGCGAGCGGCTGGAGATCAAGACCGTGCTGAGCGAGCCCGCGGGCGGCCTGCTCTCGCGGGGCCTGAACGTGCCGGGCGAGCCGCCGGTCGCGCTCGACCTCGACGGGCGCGGCACCCTCGACGCCTGGAACGCCCGCCTGAACTTCGACGCGGGCGAGGGCATCGGCGCCAAGGGCGGCGCCCGGATCTCCCGGGTCGGGGCGGAGCGGCGCCTCGGCCTCGACCTCGCCGCCCGGGTCGAGGGCCTGCTGCCCGGACCGGCCGCGGCGGTCTTCGCCGGCACGACGAAGCTCGACGGGGCCATCGGCTTCGCCGACAGCGGGGCGCTGCGGATCGACCGGCTCGAACTCGCCTCCCGCACCGCGCGGCTGGAGGCCCGCGGCAGCCTGGACGCGGCGCGCAACGCCGACTTCCTGCTCCAGGCCCGCGCGGTGCCGACCGAGGGCGACGTCACCAGGACCGAGCGGGCCGAGATCCGCACGCTGGTGCTCGACGCGAGCCTCAAGGGCCCGCTCGGCCGGCCGAAGGTGCTGGGTACGCTGCGCGCCGCGGGCCTGCGCGCGGAGGACAGCGCGCTCGACCGGGTCGAGGCGAACATCCGGGCCGAGCCCGCCGACGCGCAGCGCTTCGCGCTCTCCGCCGACGCGCGGGTGGAGGGCTTGGCGCTCGCCGACCCGGCCCTGCAGCGGGCGATCGGCGGACGGGCCGCCCTCGATTTCGCCGGCAGCCTCGACCCCGACAACGTGCTCACCGTCTCGCGCCTCGCCCTGGAGGCGCCGACGCTCGCCGCGACCTATGCGGGGCGGATCGGCCGCAACACGCTCTCGGGCATGGCGGAGGGACGGCTCGGCGACGTCTCGGCCTTCTCAGGGATCGCCGGGCGGCGCCTCGCGGGCAGCCTCGCGGGCACGGCCAAGCTCGGCGGCGACCCGGCCCGCCGGGCGGTCTCGGCCGACGTGGACCTGCGCGCGGGCGACCTTGCGCTGGGCGAGCCGGTGCTCGACCGGCTGATCGGCGAGACGCCCCGCTTCACCGGCCGGCTCTCGACCGTCTACGACGGCTACGGCTTCGAGGCGGTGCGGCTCGAAGGCGCGCGCCTGATCGCCCGGCTGGAGGGCCGCGCCACCGCGCGGCTCGCCGACGCGCGGGCCGACATCGACCTGAAGGACCTCTCCGGGCTCGACGAGCGGCTCGGCGGCCGGGCCACCCTGTCGGGCCGGCTCACCGGCACCCTGGAGCGCCCGAACCTCGCCGCCGTGATCGAGGCCCCGGAGGCGAGCGCGCTCGGGCGCCCGATCCGGGCCTTGCGCGCCGACGCCACCGTCACGGACGCGCTGGGCCAGGCGGACGCCAACCTCAAGCTCGCCGGCAGCGTCGGCGGCAAGCCGCTCGCGGGCGGCCTCCACCTCGCCCGGGCGGGCGCCGACTGGCAGCTCGACCGGCTCGATCTCGGCCTCGGCTCGGTGAGCGTCGCAGGGCAGGGCCGGCTCGCCGCGGATTCCTGGCTGGCGGACGGCAAGCTCGCGCTGAAGGCCGGCGACCTCGACGACCTCTCGGCCCTGGCGCTGACCCGCCTCGGCGGCAGCCTGGAGGCCGACGTCGCGCTCTCCCGCGCGGGTGGCCGCCAGGACGCGGCGCTGAAGGCGCGCGCGGCGCAGATCCGCGCCGGGGAGATCGGCCTCGCCCGGCTCGACGCCGACCTCGCGGGCTCGGACCTGCGTGCCGCGCCGCGCCTCGACGGGCGGCTCGAGGCGGACCGGCTGACCGCGGCGGGCGAGAGCCTCGACACGGTCCGCCTGACCGCGACCGGCGGGCCCCAGGCGACCGACCTCGTGCTCGCGGCCAAGGCCCGCGGCTTCGACCTCGACGGCGCCGCCCGGCTGATGCCGGGCCCGCCGCTGCGGCTC
>NZ_LSIX01001013.1:0-207 GCF_001556475.1 Methylobacterium sp. CCH5-D2
GTCCGGGGCCGGCACGCGCGGATCGAATGCGAGGCGAGCCGCGGTGACGTGTTTGATGGCCGGGTCAGACGCGTCTTCGCGGTGTGGCCGAGAGAGGCGTCTTGATCAGTCAGGAAGACGAGTTGCGGGCCTTGCTGTCGTCCGGCCTCGCCGGAAGCGCGGCGGACTACCGGTTGTTCCTGGAGCGGCTTGGTCCCCACCTGCGGG
>NZ_LSIX01001014.1:0-7690 GCF_001556475.1 Methylobacterium sp. CCH5-D2
CGTCGCCGGTTTGCCCGCCGATCTTCCGGTCGGCGAGCCGGGTCAGGGCCAGGGCGGCGAGGCCGGACGACAGAACCATCGCGAGGACGCCGTGCGCCGGGAGTCCGAGTGGCAGGGCAAGCAGGGCCAGCGCGAGGCCGAAGCCGGCCGCGGTGCCGAGCGTGCCCCGGGTCGGTCGGCCGACCGAGGCGCTGAGGCCACCCGGCCGTGCCGGCCCGAGCAGTACCATCGGCAGGAGCGCCGCCACCCGCGAGAGCGCGGCGGCCAGCAGCAGCGCGATCGCGGCCGAGGCCGCCGCCCGGTCGAGCATGGTCGCGAGGGCACCGATCCGCAGGGCCAGCGCCAGAACGAGCGCCGTCGCCCCGTAGGCGCCGATGCGGCTGTCGCGCATGATCTCGAGGCGCCTCTCCGGGGTCGCACCCCCGAACCCGTCGGCGACGTCGGCGAGCCCGTCCTCGTGAAGGGCCCCCGTCACCCCGACCGAGACGGCGAGCGCCAGCACCGCCGAGAGAAAGGGCCCGAGGCCGAGGCCCCAGGCGGCTAGCAGCGCGGCCGCCGAAGGGAGCGCCAGGATCACGCCCGCGACCGGCAGCACCCGCGGCACGGTCGTGAAATCGGGCGCCGCGTGCGGATCGCCGCCGCCGAGATGCGGCACCGGCAGGCGCGAGTAGAAGCGCAGGCAGGCGGCGAGATCCCGCAGCAGGAAGCGGCCCGGCCAGTCGGCCTCGCCGCCCGAGGGTCGCCCGTTCATAGCCCGCGTCCCTTCGCCAGAGTGCCGTCAGCCGGCCCCACCGCTGCCGGCGCCTTCACCCCCTGCCCCGGCGGCACTATAGCGTGCGGACCGGGCGCCGCCGCAGCCCCCGCGCGGGCCGCCCACAGGATTGCACAGATGACCGAGAGCCCCTTCGACGACATCCGCCGCCTCGTCGCCGCGATGCCCGAGGCCGACGCGGAGGCCGCAGGCGCGGTCGCGGCGCGCGACGCCGAGTTGACGAAGCCCGCGGGCGCACTCGGACGGCTGGAGGGTCTGGTCGCCTGGCTCGCCGCCTGGCAGGGCAAGGCGCCGCCCTCCCTCGACCGGCCGCTCGTCTGCGTGTTCGCGGCGAGCCACGGCGTGACGCGGCGGGGCGTCTCGGCCTTTCCTGACGCGGTCAACCGGCAGATGCTCGACAACTTCGCTGCCGGGGGAGCGGCGATCAACCAGATCTGCGCGACCTACGGCCTCGGCTTCAAGGTCTTCGACCTCGCCCTCGACGTGCCGACCGGCGACATCTGCGAGGGCCCGGCGCTGGACGAGCGCGGCTGCGTCGCCACCATGGCGTTCGGCATGGAATCGATCGCGGCCGGGACCGACTGCCTCGGGGTCGGCGAGATGGGCATCGGCAACACCACCATCGCGGCGGCGATCTACGCCGCCCTGTTCGGTGGAGAGCCCGCGCACTGGGTCGGGCGCGGCACGGGAGTCGACGAGGGGGGCTACGCCCGCAAGGTCGCGGCGGTCGAGGCGGCGCTCGCCCACCATGCCGGGCATCTCGACGACCCGCTCGAGGTCCTGCGCCGGCTCGGCGGGCGCGAGGTCGCCGCGATGGCGGGCGCGATCCTGGCCGCGCGCATGCAGCGGGTCCCGGTGGTGATCGACGGCTACGTCTCGACCGCGGCGGCGGCCGTGCTGCATGCCCTCGACCCGAGCGCCCTCGACCACTGCCTCGCGGGCCACGTCTCGGCGGAGGGCGCGCACGCGGAGGTGCTGGAGCGGCTCGGCCTGAAACCGCTCCTCGCGCTCGGCATGCGCCTCGGCGAGGGCTCGGGCGCCGCCCTGGCGATCGGCCTCCTGAAGGGGGCGCTCGCCTGCCACCGCGACATGGCGACCTTCGCGCAGGCCGGCGTCTCGGGCAGGGCAGCGTCCTGAAACGTGCTTTGCCCGGAAGGGCTTGAACGCGCTATGGGGGCCGACCGGAGGCCGGCCCCGAACCGGCATCGCTGACGAAGACGAACCCCATGAAGATCACCCAGGCCTTCACCTTCGAGGCGGCCCACCGCCTGCCGAACGTGCCCGCGACGCATCGCTGCCACCGGATGCACGGCCATTCCTACCGGGTCGAGCTGACGGTGGCGGGCGACATCGATCCCCGGACCGGCTGGGTGATCGACTTCTACGACATCGAGGAGATCTTCCGGCCCCTGCTGGAGCGCCTCGACCACCACACCCTCAACGACATCGAGGGGCTGGAGAACCCGACCGCCGAGCACATCGCGGCCTGGATCTGGCATCGGGCGAAGGCGGGCCTGCCGGGCCTGGCGGCGGTGCGGGTCTACGAGACCCCGTTGTCCTGGGCGGAGTATGCGGGTGAGTGAGGGCGGCCGAGGACGCGGGAACGAGAGCGGCGGCGACCGGGCGCTGGTGCTGTTCTCGGGCGGACAGGACTCGGCCACCTGTCTCGCCTGGGCGCTCGACCGCTTCGCCCGCGTCGAGACGCTGGGCTTCGATTACGGCCAGCGCCACCGGATCGAGCTCGACGCCCGCGCCCGCCTGCGCGCCGGCCTCGCCCACCTCGTGCCGGCCTGGGCCCGCCGCCTGGGCGAGGACCACACGCTCGCCCTCGACGCGCTCGGCCAGGTCTCCGAGACGGCGCTGACCCGCGAGGCCGAGATCGGCTACGCGGCCTCGGGCCTGCCCAACACCTTCGTGCCGGGCCGCAACCTCGTCTTCCTCACCTTCGCGGCGACGCTCGCCTACCGGCGCGGCATCCGCCATATCGTCGGCGGCATGTGCGAGACGGATTTCTCGGGCTATCCCGACTGCCGCGACGACGCGATCAAGGCCATGCAGGTGGCGCTCAACCTCGGCATGGACCGCCGCTTCGTGCTGCACACGCCCCTGATGTGGATCGACAAGGCGCGGACCTGGTCGCTCGCGCAGAACCTCGGCGGGCGCGGGCTCGTCGAGCTGATCGTGGAGGAGAGCCACACCTGCTATCTCGGGGAGCGCGGCGCCCGGCACGCCTGGGGCTACGGCTGCGGCACCTGCCCGGCCTGCCGCCTGCGCGCGGAGGGTCACGCCCGCTTCGTCGCGGCCGAGACCGCCGGACCGGGCCCGGACCAACCAGCCTGAGGCCGGCCTCCACCCGCGCCGGGAGGCGAGGGCGTCCAGGGCCCCCGGTCAGGCCGGCTTAGGCCGCCCGCACCGTCGCGAGGAAGCGGTGCACCTCGGCGCCGAGATGCTCGGACTGACGCGACAGCTCGGAGGCGGACGCTAGCACCTGGGCGGCCGCCGCACCGGTCTCCTCGACCGCGCCCGCGACCCCCGCGATGTTCGCCGTGACCTCGCCGGTCCCCGCCGAGGCGTGGGCGACGTTGCGGACGATCTCCTGGGTCGCGGCGCCCTGCTCCTCGACGGCCGCCGCGATCTGGGCCGCCACCGCGTCGATCTCGCGGATCCGATCCGTGATGCCCTCGATCGCCCGCACGGCCCCGTGCGTGGAGCCCTGGATCTGCTGGATCTGCGCCGCGATCTCGTCGGTCGCCCGGGCGGTCTGGGAGGCCAGCTCCTTGACCTCGCTGGCCACCACCGCGAAGCCGCGGCCGGCCTCGCCAGCGCGCGCCGCCTCGATCGTGGCGTTGAGCGCGAGCAGGTTGGTCTGGCCCGCGATGGTCGAGATCAGCCCGACCACGTCACCGATGCGCGCGGCCGCGCGGCTCAGCGTGTTCACCAGATCGGCGGTCTCCTCCGCCTCGCCGACCGCCGAGCGGGCGAGCCCGGCCGAGCCCGCGACCTGCCGGCCGATCTCCCGCACCGAGGAGCCCAGTTCCTCCGACGCGGCCGCGACGGTCCGCACGTTCGAGGCCGCCTGGCCGGCGGCGGCCGCGACCGTGCTCGAGCGGCCCGCCGTCTCGTTCGCCGTCGACGTCATCTGCTGGGCGGTGGCCTGCAACTCGGTGGCCGAGGCGGAAACGGAGCCGACGATGCCGCCGACCGCGTGCTCGAAACTGTCGGCCAGATCGATCATCGTGCGCCGCCGCTCGGCCGCGGCGGCCGCGTCGGCGACACGCGCGATCTCGGCCTGCTCGGCGGCCTTGCGCGCCACCATCGCCTTGATGCCCTCGACCGCCCTGCCCACGGCGCCGATCTCGTCGCCGCGCGCGGCCTCGCGGATCTCCGCGTCGATCTCGCCCGCCGCCATGCGCCGCAGCACCGCGACGAGCCGGGCGAGCGGCCGGGCGATCGACACAACCACGATCGCCGCCGCGAGGGCGAGGATGAGCGCGAGCCCCGCGAGCCCGGTCGCGACCAACGTGCGCGTCGCGTCCGTCACCTCTTCGGCGGTCATCAGCTTGGCCGCCTGAAGCTCCGTCGCGACACGGGCCTCGCGTTCCTCGAGCCAGGCGTTGAGCTTGTGGCGGTTCACCATGCCGACGTCGCGCGCGATCTGGAACGCCTCGTCGCGGCGACCCTCGAGGCCGAGGGCCGTCGTCCGGCGCAGGACCGAGAAGAAGGCCTCGATGTCGCGCTGCATCGACAGATTCATCGTGCGGCGTTCGGGCGTCTCCGACATCGCGAGCAGCTTCTCGACCGCGCCGTTCGCCGCCTGCATCGCCGCGTCCTGCGGAGCCTTGAACCGCACCTTCTTCTGCGGATCCGGCTCGAGCAGCATGTTGCGGTCCATCGCCGCAGCCTCCGCGAGGCCGAACCGGATGCGGGCGAGGCTTTCCTGCCGGGCGACCTGAACGTCGATCAGCCCGGCGCTGCGAACGGAGATGCGCTGCATCACGTCCTGGGCGTACAGAATCAGGCCAGCTCCGACCAGCACGACCAGCACGAATGGCATCGCAAGCTTGAAGAGGAAGGATCGGTCGTCCAGGAATCGCATCGTCGTCCTCGATGGCGGGCACAGTGCCTATTTCGAATTCATCTCCTGGCGTGCACTAAAGCCGGGTAAATTCCAGAGTCTGTGAAATATTATCAACTAAGAGTTGTGGTTTTTTGCTTTGTAATCAGGGGTTTCAAGGCTGGCGTGGTTTGGGCCGGGCCCGGTGCGTTTCGAACGGCGTTCGGACCGGCCGGTTCGCGCGCCGATCGCCTCGTCGAGCGCTCGGCGCGCCTCGCGGCCCGTCGCTTGACGCCGCGGGGGCTTGCGGCTCAATGGTCGGCAACGATCAGGGAGGTCACGCATGCGCGCGGGCGATGCCGCCGCCCCGGGGCTCGAGGCGCGTGCCGCGCTCTCGCGTCGCCGGGCCCTTCTGACTGCCTTCGGCGGATTCTGCCTCTGTTGCCTGCCGGGTCGGCCGCGCGCCGAGGCCCTTGCGCTGGAGGAGGTCGGCCCGGGCGTCTTCGTGCGACGCGGGCCGAACGCTGAGGCCTCTCCCGACAACGCCGACGCCATCGCCAACACGGGCTTCATCGTCGGCCGCGACGGCGTGCTGGTGACGGAATCGGGCGGCAGCCTCGCGGACGGTCAGTGGCTGCGCAGCGAGATCCGCAAGCGCACGGACAAGCCGATCCGCCACGTGGTGATGAGCCACGTCCACCCGGACCACTGCTTCGGCGCGGCGGCCTTCGCGGAGGATGGGCCGACCTTCATCGGTCACCACGCCCTCGGGGCGGCGCTGGAGGCGCGGGGCGAGTATTACCGCAAGCGCTTGGCGGACGTGCTCGGAGCCGACAAGGCCGGCTCCGTCGTCTACCCGACGCAGGGCGTGACGGAGGGCGCGGTGATCGACCTCGGCGACCGCACCCTGCGCTTCACCGCCCATCCGAGCGCGCATACGCCGACGGACCTCTCGATGATCGACAGCGGCAGCGGTCTCCTCTTCACCGGGGACCTGCTCTCGGTCGGGCGCATCCCCTCCCTCGACGGCAGCCTCAACGGCTGGCTGAAGGAGATCGACCGGCTGAAGGGGTTCGGGGCAGCGCGCGCCGTGCCCGGTCACGGCCCCGTCAGCGTCGATCTCGCACCGGCGCTGGCCGATCTCGCCCGCTACCTCGGCACGTTGCGCGACGAGACCCGCCGGGCGATCGCCGCCGACGTCCCGATCGAGAAGGCCGTCGGCACCGTGGCGCAGTCGGAGAGGGCCAAGTGGGACCTGTTCGACGACTACAATGCCCGAAACGTGACCGTCGCCTACAAGGAACTGGAGTGGGAATAGCCGGAAGAGAGCTTACATAAGTCTACTCAGGAGGAACGCCATGACGCTCGCAACGAAGCTCGCCCCCCTCGCCGTCAGTGTGGCGCTCGCCGCCTCCGGCGTGGCCCACGCCGCCGGCTCCTCCGACAGCGATGCCGAGCGCGAGGCGCGCTGGCGTGACGTCGCCGCCTCGATCTTCAAGGACCGGACGATCCAGCCGACCGAGACCCTCGTGAAAGTCGAGGCCCCGAAGCGCGCGGAGGACGCCGCGCTCGTGCCGATCACCCTGACCATGCCCGAGAAGGACCGGGTGCAGGCGGTCCACCTCGTGATCGACGACAACCCCTCGCCCTACGCCGCCCATTTCCGCTTCGGTCCGGCCGCCGACCCGAGTGAATTGCGCCTGCGGGTGCGGGTGAACAACTACACCAACATCCACGCGGTCGCCGAGACGAAGGACGGCGCGCTCTACGAGGCCACGAAGTTCGTCAAGGCCTCCGGCGGCTGCTCGGCCCCGATGGGGATGAGCGACGAGGAGGCCATGAAGGGCATGGGCGAGATGCGGATGAAGTTTGCGGGCGAGGCGCAGGCTGGCAAGCCCGTCGAGGCGACCCTGATGATCCGCCACCCGAACTTCTCCGGGATGCAGATGAACCAGGTCACCCGCGACTATACACCTGCGCGTTACATCAACACGGTCACGGTCGATACCGGCAACCGCAACGTGTTCGTAATGGACGGCGATATCTCGATCGCCTCGAACCCGGTGATCAACTTCGCCTTCCTGCCGGCGGGCCCGGTCAAGGTGACGGCCACCGACAATCAGGGCGGGCGCTGGGAGCACAGCTTCACCGTGCCGAGCGCGAGCAATTAGGCGGTGCGGCTCCCGCACAGAGGCGCGGCGGCCCTTGCCGCTCTGGTCCTGCTGGCGGCGGCCGGGCCCGCGGATTCGCCGGTCGGCGTCCCGGAACCGGACGGCCTCTGGACCGGGCCGCAGCGCGGCTACACCCCCGCCACGCTGACCGGCGCCACGGTCCTCGACGCCGGGCGGCTTGCCGCGCTGCTGCCGGACAAGCCGGTGCTCCTCGACGTCGTGCTGGCCGACCGCAAGCCCGCAAACTTCCCCCCCGACCGGCCCTGGTTGCCGACCCACCGCTCGCTTCCGGGCGCCGTCTGGATGCCGGGCGCCGGCGTCGCGCCGCTCAGCCCGGAGCGCGAGGCCGTGTTCCTGCGGCGCGTGGCGGAGCTGACCGGCGGCGACCGCACCAGGCCCGTCGTCACCTTCTGCCGTCCCGAATGCTGGGGCAGCTGGAACGCCGGCCGCCGTCTCGTCCTGGCCGGGTACAGCCGGGTCTACTGGTTTCCCGAGGGCGTCGAGGGCTGGCAGGACGACCACGAGACCGCGGTCGCCAAGCCCGATCCGGCCTGGGCGGCACTGCCGCCGCCCGAGGCCGAGCGCTAGAGCCGTTCCCGATCGCGTCGCAATCGGGAACGGCTCTGACCTCTTGTATCAACGCGCGCTCTTGCGCCGAACCGGCGTCCGCTTCGGCGCAAGAGCGCTCTAGGC
>NZ_LSIX01001015.1:0-6978 GCF_001556475.1 Methylobacterium sp. CCH5-D2
AGGCGCCCGCCAAGCCGGCCGCGGCACCGGTCGTGCTGGCCAACCACCGGGCGGTCTACGACCTCTCGCTCGCCTCGAGCGGCGGCACGCGCGCGGTCGACAGCGCCCGCGGGCGCATCGCCCTCGACTTCAAGGGCGACGCCTGCCAGGGCTACACCATGCAGACCCGGCAGGTGACCGTGCTCGAATCCTCCGAGACCGGCAGCCGCACCTCGGACCTGCGCAACACGACCTTCGAGCGCGGCGACGGCCACGAGTTCCGCTTCCGGACCGCGAGCGCCACCAACGGCACGCCGAGCCCGACCGTCGACGGCAACGCGACGACGGAGGGCAGCGCCTTCAAGGTGCGGCTGAAGGAGCCCAAGCGCGACCAGTTCGGCGAGGGCGGCCCGGTCCTGTTCCCGAGCCTGCACATGCGTCGCCTGATCGAGGCGGCGCGGGCCGGCGAGACGACGCTCTCCGCCAAGGTGTTCGACGGCTCGGACGACGGCCGCAAGGTCTACGACACGCTCGCCGTCATCGGCCGCCCGGGCACCGGCCCGACCCAGGCCTCGGGCTCCGAGCGCGACAAGCCGCTGCGCGAGGGCGCGCTGGCCTCGGTGCAGCGCTGGCCGGTGACGCTGAGCTATTTCACGCAGGGGCGCGGCGAGCGCACGCCGATCTACACGCTGAGTTTCGACCTCTACGACAACGGCGTCAGCGGCGCGCTCAAGCTCGACTACGGCGATTTCGCGATCCTGGGGGATCTCACGCGCCTCGACCTCGACAAGGGCGCGGACAAGCCCTGCCGGCCCTGAAGGCCGGGGCGGCCCCGCGGATCGGGGCGCTCCCCGGTCCTCAGGGCGCCTCGAACTCGGGCGGCCTGCGGCGCGCCCAGGCGGCGGCGATCCGTTCCGGGGGGCAGTCGAGGGCACGGGCACAGGCGAGCAGCACCGGCTCGTCCGCCATGACGTGGTCCAGAACCGCGTCGAGGATCGCCGGATCCTCCGTCGCCCGCCGCAGCGCGTCGGGCGTCAGGCCGGTGGCGTTGAGGAAGGGGAGCAGGCGGTCCGGGTCCTGGACCATCCACAGCAGAACGTCCAAGGGCAGCGAATCGGTCGCCTCAGTCCCTTGAAGGGATTTGCGTTTCATCAACATGTAAACCCTAGAATGGATTCCGACAGGGTGACGGCCCGTTAACGACAAGCGTCGCGCGCACCGGGATGAACGCCTCATGAAGAAAACGGTGCTGATCGTCGAGGACAACGAGCTCAATATGAAGCTCTTCAACGACCTGCTCGAGGCGCAGGGCTACGCGACGCTGAAGACTGCGCACGGCATCGAGGCGATCGAGCTGGCGCGCGCGCATCACCCCGACCTCATCCTCATGGACATCCAGTTGCCGGAGGTCTCCGGCCTGGAGGTGACCAAGTGGCTGAAGGAGGACGACGACCTCAAGCACATTCCGGTGATCGCGATCACGGCCTTCGCCATGAAGGGCGACGAGGAGCGGATCCGCGAGGGCGGGTGTGAGGCTTATTTGTCCAAGCCGATCTCGGTCGCGAAGTTTTTGGCAACGGTTCGGACTTATCTTGAGGCCAAATCCTGAGGCCTGACGCGGTCCTTCCGCGCGGGCGACCACTCCGATCGCCCGCGAGGAACGATGTCGGCGCGCGTCCTGATCGTCGATGATCTGTTTCCGAACGTGAAGCTTCTCGAAACGAAGCTCGCGCTCGAGTATTTCAACACCGTCTCGGCCATGAACGGGCGCGACGCCATCGCGCTCTGCGAGCAGGGTCTCTGCGACGTCGTGCTGCTCGACGTGATGATGCCCGGGATGGACGGGTTCGAGGTCTGCCGGCACCTGAAGGGCAACCCCGTCACCGCCCACCTGCCGGTGATCATGGTCACCGCCCTCGACCAGCCCGCCGACCGGCTCCGTGGCCTGGAGGCCGGGGCGGACGACTTCCTGACGAAGCCCGTGGACGACGTCGCCCTGTTCGCCCGGGTGCGCAGCCTCGTGCGCCTGAAGGCGGTGACGGACGAGCTTCTGAGCCGCGCGCTCGCCTCCCGCGAGGCCGGCCTCGGCGACCCGCTGGCGCGCGCCGCCGCCGAGACGGGCCTCGACGCCGAGATCCTGCTGGTTGAGGACCGGGCGGGCGCGGCCGACCGGATGGCGGCGGCGCTCGGCCAGCACCACCGGGTGAGCGTCGAGGCCGACCCGCAGCGCGCCCTGATGCGGGCGGCGGAGGGAACCTTCGACTGCATCCTCGTCAGCCTCGACCTGCAGGGCTCGGACGGCCTGCGCCTGTGCAGCCAGCTCCGCTCGCTCGACCGCACCCGCAACGTCCCGCTCGTGATGCTGGGCGAGGCGCACGAGCGCGAGCGCATCGTGCGCGGGCTCGATTTCGGCGTGCACGACTACCTGCTGCGGCCGATCGACCGGAACGAGCTGACGGCGCGGGTGCGCACCCAGGTCCGGCGCAAGCGCTTCTCCGAGGTGTTGCGGGGCGCCGTGCAGGACTCGATGCAGCTCGCCGTGACCGACGCCCTCACGGGGCTGCACAACCGGCGCTACCTCGACAGCCATCTCGGCGCGCTCTTCGCGGAGGCCAACCTGCGCCAGCGCCCGGTCGCCGCGCTGATCCTCGACATCGACCGGTTCAAGACGATCAACGACACCTACGGGCACGAGGCCGGCGACGAGGTGCTGCGCACCTTCGCCGAGCGCGTCCGGCTGCACACCCGCGGCATCGACATCGTCGCCCGCTACGGCGGCGAGGAGGTGGTGATCATCCTGCCCGATGTCGGCCTCGCCGAGGCGCAGGTGATCGCCGAGCGCATCCGCGCCCGGATCGAGGCGCTGCCCTTCCCGGTCCAGCGCGCCACCCGCAGCGTGCCCGTCACCGTGTCGATCGGCGTCGCGGCCCGGCAGGGCGACGACGCGGGGGCCGGGGACATGATGAAGCGGGCCGACCTCGCGCTCTACCGCGCCAAGACGTTCGGCCGGAACCGCGTCGAGGCCGACGCCGCCTGAAGGGCTACTCCGTGGGAGCCTGGGCGGGATCCAGCTGTCCCGGCACGTCGTCGCGCGCTGCCGCGGCGGCGTCGCGGCGGCGGGGAGCCTGGCCGGCGCAGCCCTCGCAGATGCTGCGCGTCGCGCGGCGGACCCGCGCGTCCATCTTCCGCTGCATCGCCTCCATCTTGGCCTCGGCGGCGCGGGCCGATTCGGCCGCCTCGGGGCTCAGATAGAGGTCGCGCCGCCGCGGGCGCGCCTCCAGGCGCTCGATCTGCTCCAGGCTCGGCGGCGCGGCCGGCGTGGGCGGCTGCGCGGCGGCGGGCAGGCCGAACGAGACCAGGGCGGCGAGGGCGAGGAGCGGGCGCAGGATCATGCCCCCAGACAGGCGCCGCAATCAGGGCCTGAGGAAGGCGGCGCCGGGCTTCGCGCCGGCCGCCGGCCTCCCGCGGGCATGCACATCCCGCCCCGCGCGCGGTTGACACGCCCTCCCGCATCGCCAACACCTCGCCCCGCCCGGCGGCGCGGCCCGCGCCCCGGGCTCTCGCACGACGCGCAGGACATTTGTGAACCGATGGCGGTGACGCGCTCCTATCTCGATTTCGAGAAGCCCGTGGCGGAACTCGAGGCCAAGCTCGAGGAGCTGAAGGCGGTCGGCGCCCGCGACGGCGCCGTCTCGATCAGCGAGGAGGTCGGCCGGCTCGAGGCCAAGGCTGCCCAGGCGCTCGCCGAGATCTACGCCGCCCTCACGCCCTGGCAGAAGACGCAGGTGGCCCGCCACCCGCAGCGCCCGCATTTCGTCGATTACTGCGCCGGGCTGATCGAGGAATTCACGCCCCTGGCCGGCGACCGCAGCTTCGGCGAGGACGCGGCGGTGGTGGGCGGCTTCGGGCGCTTCCGCGGCCGGCCGGTCTGCGTGATCGGCCAGGAGAAGGGCGCGACCACCGAGGCGCGCCTGCGCCACAATTTCGGGATGGCCCGGCCCGAGGGCTACCGCAAGGCGGTGCGCCTGATGGAGCTCGCCGACCGCTTCGGCCTGCCGGTGCTGGCGTTCGTGGACACCGCGGGCGCCTTCCCGGGCATCGACGCGGAGGAGCGCGGGCAGGCCGAGGCCATCGCGCGCTCGACCGAGGCCTGCCTGGCGCTGGGCGTGCCGAACGTCGCGCTCGTGATCGGCGAGGGCGGCTCGGGCGGCGCCATCGCGCTCGCCACCGCCAACCGCGTGCTGATGCTGGAGCACGCGATCTACGGCGTGATCTCGCCCGAGGGGGCGGCCTCGATCCTCTGGCGCGACCAGGGCCGGGCGCACGATGCCGCCACCGCCATGAAGATCACCGCGCAGGACCTGCTCCGGCTCGGCGTCATCGACGGCATCGTGCCGGAGGCGACCGGCGGCGCCCACCGCGACCGCGACGGCGCCGTGGCGGCGGCGGGCGCGGCGCTCGACGAGGCGCTGCGGAGCTTCGAGGGCCTCGGGCGCGACGAGATCCGCGACCGCCGGGCGCAGAAGTTCCTCGAGATCGGCCGGCGGCTGTGAGACGGGACGGGGAGGGCCCCCCAGGCCTTCTCGGCACAGGCCTTTTCGGGACAGGCCTTCTCGGGACCCTGCGCCGCCGTCTCGGCCTGCGCGGCCCCGACCGGCGCGAGCCGGGCGCGTTCAATCACGTCTCGCTCGGCAGCAACTGCCAGATGGCGCACGCCCTGAAGCGGCTCGGACTGCGCGGGTGGTCCGGCCCGTTCGACTGGGTCTTCACCCTGCCGCCGATGGTGCGCGACTGCCTCGCGGACGATTTCCGGGCGTTCACCGACCGGGCGCAGCTCGAGACGATCCCGCTCTCCGAGCGCGAGGGACCCGACATCACCCGCGGCCGGCACCGGCTCTACCGGGAGCGCTACGGCCTCGACTGCATCTTCAACCACCACGACCCGGCCGCGGACGACGCGGATTTCGCCTTCCTGCAGGCGGGCGTCCGGCGGCTGCGCGCCGCCCGCGCCCTGGCGGGCGGGCGCAACCGATACTGGCTGATGAGCCACCTCCACGTCGCGCCGGCCGAGGCCGCGGCGCTCTGCGACGCGCTGGCGGGAGACGCCGCCCGCAGCCACCTCACGGTGATCCAGCTCCTGCCGGGCACCGCGACCGTGCGGGTGGCCGGGCGGGCCGAGCCGCGTCCCGACCTCCTGCACATCACCCTCGAGACGCCCTCCGCGCCGGTCGGCCTGCGCCTCGCCGACCCGGCGGACGACGCGCGCCTGCTCGACCTGATTCGCGCCGAGGCGGCGTGCAATCCCGCACATCTCGACTGATTTATCCGCGTGGAGTGTGGCTCCGGCGTCATTGCGGTAACGGAGGGTCAAGTTTAACCGATCTACGGGTTTGGGGAGTGACGCCCGACGCAGGTCGAACGGACCCGCGGGCGGAGTATCGAGACGAGGTTCCCCATGGCTGTGCGCCCGCTCGCGGCTGCTGGTCTCATCGCCGTCACGCTCGGCCTCGGCGCCTGCCAGGACGGCCTGATCGGCGGCGCCTCCACCCGCCACCTGACCCCGGTCCCCGCCCAGACCCTGTCGCTGATGCAGACCAAGGGGATGAGCCAGTCCGACCCGATCCTGATCCGCGCCTACAAGAAGGAGTCGGAGCTGGAAGTGTGGAAGCGCGACGGCACCGGCCAGTACGCGCTCCTCAAGACGTTCCCGATCTGCCGCTGGTCGGGCCAGCTCGGCCCCAAGACCAAGCAGGGCGACCGGCAGGCGCCCGAGGGCTTCTACACGATCACCCCGGGCCAGATGAACCCGAACTCCTCCTACTACCTCTCCTTCGACACCGGCTACCCGAACGCCTTCGACCGCGCGAACGGGCGCACCGGCAACTACATCATGGTGCACGGCACCTGCTCGTCGGCCGGCTGCTTCGCGATGACCGACGCCTCGATGGGCGAGATCTACGCCATCGCCCGCGAGGCCTTCGCGGGCGGCCAGCGCGCCTTCCAGTTCCAGTCCTACCCGTTCCGGATGACGGCCCAGAACATGGCCAAGTTCCGCAACGACCCGAACGCGCCGTTCTGGAACAACCTGAAGGAGGGCGCAGACTATTTCGAGGCCCTGCGCCAGGAGCCCAAGGTCGGCCTGTGCGGAGCCAAGTACGTGTTCGGCGGTGCCGACGCGGCCGCCGGCTCCTGCAGCCCGCGGGTCGATCCGCTGGTCGCCGAGAAGCGCGCGCGGGACGATCACCAGATCGCCGAGCTCGTCGCCAAGGGCACGCCCGCGACCCGCGTCGTCTACCAGGACGGCGGCCAGAACCCGGTCTTCCGGCCGCAGAACGTCACCGCCTTCGCGAGCCTCGGCGCGAAGGAGGAGGAGATGCCCTACAGCGCCAAGGAGTTCGGCCGGCACAATCTCGGCGAGGTGAGCCGTCCGGAGACGCTCGCCGGCGCGCCGGAGGAGATCGCGATCGAGCCGAAGGCCGGCCCTGCCGGTCCGAAGGGCCGCACGCAGCTCGCGGCCGCGCCGATCCCCACCAAGGCCGCCGCCGCGGCCCTCGCCGCCGGCGCCAAGCCGGCCCCGGCGCCTCTCATGCTCGCCAAGCAGGCCGAGCCGGCCGCCGCCGAGGCGGGCAAGCCCGCCCGCGTCACGGTGGCGGACGCGGAGGGCGACGTCTCGGCCTTCCAGCAGGTGTTCGGCGGCCTGTCCCGCAAGGACGCGCCCGCGCCGGAGCCGGCGACCCCCGCCGCGGACGCCGCGACGGCCGAGCCCGCCAAGCAGGTCCACGCCGCCCGCGCGCGCATCCAGGCGCATCTGGCAAAACCCCCGACCGCGACCGGCGCGATCGCGGAGAAGAAGGCGCCGCCCGCCAAGGTGGCCGAGGCGAAGAAGCCGGCCCCGAAGGCCGAGCCGGCGCGCTGAGGCCGCGCGCTTCTCCCTCCCCCGCAGAGCAGGGCGATCGCATATGCCGAGCGAGCCTAGCCCCGGTCAGGCGCGGGTCCCCT
>NZ_LSIX01001016.1:0-226 GCF_001556475.1 Methylobacterium sp. CCH5-D2
CCCCTGCACGGTGCAGGCCCGCCGCTTCGACACGCTGCTCGACGCGCTGAACGAGCGCCAGGGCGACGTGGTCGCCGCGGCGATCCCGCTGACCCCGACGCTCCGCGAGAAGTTCCTGGCGACGCGGCCCTATTTCCGCTGGCCCGCCCGCTTCGCCGCCCGCACGGGCGCGCGCCTGCCGCCCCCCTCCCCCGAGGGGCTGGCGGGCCGCAGCGTGGGCGTGATC
>NZ_LSIX01001017.1:0-14761 GCF_001556475.1 Methylobacterium sp. CCH5-D2
TCTGGACCGCGAGCGGGCTCCTCACGACGGCCGCGGAGATCGGCAAGGTGTACGGTGTAAGCCGGCGGCGCGCCGCGCAATGCGAAGAAGAGGGGCGGCATGGTCAGGCTCCACAGCAGGAACATGCTCGCCGCGTGCGACAGGCTGTTCCCGGACAGCCGCACGCCGATCCCGTTGACCACGGTGTAAGCCCCGATCTGAAGGCCGGTGAGCAGCGCGGCGGGAAGGAAGTCGGCGCGCACCCGCCGCCCCTGCAGGGCGAGCGAGAGGATACCGCCGGAGACCAGCGCGACGCCAACGATCGGCAGGACGCCGAGGGCTTCCTGCGCGAACAAGGCCGCGCCCAGCGCCACGGGGACGGGCGAGGAGCCGCGCGCGATCGGATAGGTCTGCCCGGGGTCGCCAGAGCGATAGGTCCACACGAGGGACAGGTTGTCGGCCGTATGGATGCGGGCGGAACTGATCACGTACGGCCAACCCGCCGCGTTCGGCCAGGGCAGGAACACCATCGTCGCCGCCGAAACGCAGGCGACGGCGATCATCATCAGCGTCATCGACCAGAGGCGGTCTCTGCCGCCGCGCAGCACCGCGTTCCAGCCG
This sequence comes from Methylobacterium sp. CCH5-D2, assembly GCF_001556475.1. Classification (NCBI taxonomy): domain Bacteria; kingdom Pseudomonadati; phylum Pseudomonadota; class Alphaproteobacteria; order Hyphomicrobiales; family Methylobacteriaceae; genus Methylobacterium; species Methylobacterium sp. CCH5-D2. Next base: position 601 of record NZ_LSIX01001017.1, read on the forward strand.
GCGTGCAGGAACGCTGCGGCCATGACGCAGGCGAGGACGAGCGGACTCATGCGCGGTCGCTCCTCTCGTGCGTCACGGGCGCCTCGGCACGGCGAGATGCGGTGCCAGGGCGAGCATGAGCGGGACGACGGCGAGGGCCATCGCTGCGGCAGCGACCGCCGCCCAGCTCGGCCCAACCGCGTCGCCGAGCGGGCCGTAGAGCAGGGGAGCGGCCAGCGCGGAGCCGCCGAGGGTGCAGGTGTAGAAGATCGCGAAGGCCCGCTCGACGCGTCCGCCCGGCGCCAGATCCGGGACCGTGCCGTACAGCACCGAGGATGTGCCGTTCAGCATCAGGCCGAGCCCCGGCAGCACGACGAGGGCGGGCGCCAGCGGAAGGATGATCATCGCCAGGATCGCCACGGCCGTGCCGACCTCCGTGAGGAGCACGCTGCGCGTCACCCCGAAGCGCTCCCCGAGCCGGCCGAACGCCGCCTTGCCGAGGGCACCGCCGACGGCGACGAGCGCGAAGGCCATGCCCACCGCGGAGAGCGCCGCGCCCTTCTCCTGCAGCAGGAACGGCAGGTAGACGAGAAAGGCCGGGCGCGCGGCGTTGTCGAGCATGCCGATCGCGACGAGGAGCCCGAAGGCGGCCCGCTGCGGCGGCGGGTCGGCCCCTTGCGCCACATCGTGCGGAGCCGGCCGCGCGCGCTCCCCCGCCGCGCCGCGCGCGCAGGGCTCGCGCGGCAGCAGGCCGGCGACCCCGACCGCGACGGCCAGACCGAGACCGGCGACGAGCCAGAGCACGGAGCGCCAGTCGAGCCCGGCGAGCAGCAGGCCGACGAGCGGCGGCAGCGCCGCCTTCCCGAGATCGCCGGCGAAGTTGTAGGTGCCGAGTGGGCCGCGCGCGCCGCGCCCGTAGGCCCGCGCGATCACCGCGGAGGCGAGCGGGTGCTGGGTGCTGCTGCCCGCTCCGGCGAGCGCGAGGGCCCCGCAAAGCCCGACCACGCCGCCCGAGGCCCCGGCGAGCGCGTAGCCGCCCGCGCTGAGCAGCGTGCCGAGCACCAGAACGCTGCGGGCGCCGAGTGCGCGGGCGAGCGCGGTCGCGGGCATCTGCAGGCCGGCCAGGGCGCCGACATAGAGCGCGCGCACCAGCGCGAGGGCGACGTAGCCCAGGCCGAACTCCGCCTGCCAGACCGGCAGCAGCACGTAGATCAGGTCCGTATAGCCGTCGTGCAGCGCGTGATTGATGCCGGCGGCGGCCAGCGTCCTCGCGGGCCGCGGTGCGGCACCGGCCTCCGGACAGGGCGGGCCCGCGGCCCGCGCCTCCGTTCCCTCGGCGGTCGTCGTCGGCATGAAGCGCCCCCTGTCCGGCGTGCGGTGCGGCCTGCGGCCGCCGTCGTGAGCGCTACATCCGTGAGCTTCCGGCGATGAGCCACGTTTGCCTCACGGTATCCGTGCGCTAAGCTCACGGGTGCCGGCCCCGGGATCCGATGCGTCGCCTTCCGCCCCTTCACGCTCTGCGCGTCTTCGAGGTCGCCGCCCGTGCCGGCAGCCACGCCGCAGCGGCGGCCGAGCTCGGGCTGACCCACGGGGCCGTCAGCCGGCAGGTCGCCGCGCTGGAGGCGTGGTTCGGCCAGCGCCTCTTCGTGCGGGTCGGACGGAACGTAGTGCCTACGCCGGCGGCACGGGCCTTCGCGGAGGCCGTCAGCCTCACCTTCGACCGGCTCGATGCCGCGGCCGAGATCTGCGGCCGGCCTCTCGCGCCGCGGACCCTGCGGGTGAGCACACCCACGACCTTCGCGATGCGCTGGCTGATTCCCCGTCTGGATCGCTTCCACGCGGCACGGCCGGAGGCGGAAGTGGTCGTCACGACGACGACCACTCTGCACAACGCTCTGCGGGGCGGCTTCGACCTCGCAGTCCGGCGCGAGCCACGGCTCGGCGCGGGCGCCCACCATCCCTGGGGGGCCTACCGCGCCGTCCCCTTCCTGGCGGAGGCCAACACGCTGGTGGCGAGCCCGTCCCTGCTTGCCGCCCGCCCCCTGCGCGCACCGTCGGACCTCGCGGGCGGCACTTTGCTGACGAGCGAGACCCGCCCAGGCGACTGGGGCGACTGGCTCGCCGCCGCCGGCCTGCCCCTGGAACTGGGCCCCCGACGGACGTTCGATCATTACTTCGTCGCGCTGCAGGCGACGGCGGACGGGCTCGGCTACGGCGTTGGTCCGCTGCCCGTGCTGTCCGGTGATCTCGCGGCGGGCCGTCTCGTTGCGCCCTTTCCCGAGATTGTCGTGCCCCGCCCCGGCTACGTGGCTCTGGTGCCGAACGACGCGGACAAGACACCGACGCTCACCGCGTTCATCGACTGGCTCGTCGCCACGAGCGCGAGCGGGGCCTGACGATCGCCGGGGGCGGTAGGACGGACATTCCGTCGCCGGGTGGAATGCGCTAGCGTTCGGTTCAGCGCGAACGAGCTTTCGCATGCTGGCAGATCCTGCTCGCTCGCGCCTCGACAGCTTTCGCTCACGTCCCTGGAGGCCGGACAGCATGCTCTCGGAGCGTCAGAATGCGATCATGACCATCGCCCGCAGCGATGGCCGTGTGCTCGTCGAGGCCTTGTCCGGACACTTCGCGGTCAGCGTCCAGACCATCCGCAAGGATCTCAACGACTTGTGCGATGCGCGTCTCCTCTCGCGCATCCACGGCGGCGCGGTGCTCGGGGCGGGAGCCGAGAACCTCGGCTACGAGGCGCGCCACGCGCTGGCGGCCCCCGAGAAGGCCGCGATCGCCCGCGCCGCAGCCGACTTGATCCCGGACCGCTCCTCGCTGTTCATCAACATCGGCACCACGACCGAGGCGGTCGCCAGTGCCCTGCTCAGCCATTCCGGTCTGATGGTGATCACCAACAATCTCAACGTCGCTCACGCCCTGCGCGCGAGCCCGGAGATCGAGTGCGTCGTGGCGGGCGGTCTCATCCGGCGCTCGGATGGAGGAATCGTCGGGGAGGCGGCCGTCGACTTCATCCGCCAATTCAAGGTGGATTTCGCGGTCATCGGCGCCTCGGCCATCGACGAAGACGGGTCGCTCCTCGATTTCGACTATCGGGAGGTCCGAGTGGCGCAGGCGATTATCGCCAACGCGCGCCACGTCATGCTCGTCGCGGATGCGACCAAGTTCGAGCGCAGCGCGCCCGTGCGCCTCGCCCATCTCGGCCAGATCGGCACCTTCGTGACGGATCGCTGTCAAAGCGAGGCCCTGCGCGATCTCTGCCGCGCGTCCGGGGTGCGCCTCGTTGAAACGGGACGTTGACCATCGACTTTCGGTTGACTTTCGTTTGGCTTCGAATTTAATCCTCCGGCTTTCGCAGCTGCCTTCCAACGTCGCAGCCCGAAAACGGGGAGGCCCATGCGAACCTTCGACGTCGCCGTCATCGGTGGTGGGATCAACGGCTGCGGCATCGCCCGCGACGCGGCGGGGCGCGGCTACTCGGTCGCGCTTACAGAGCAGAACGACCTCGGCAGCGGGACCTCGTCCTGGTCGACGAAGCTGATCCACGGCGGCCTGCGCTACCTCGAGCACTACGAGTTCCGCCTCGTGCGCGAGGCGCTGGCGGAGCGCGAGGTGCTCTGGAGCATCGCACCCCACATCGTGCGTCCCCTGCGCTTCGTGCTGCCGCTGCACGCGGGTCTGCGCCCGGCCTGGCTGCTGCGCGCCGGCCTGTTCCTCTACGACCATCTCGGCGGCCGCAAGCGGCTGCCCGCCACGCGCCCGGTAGACCTCACCGGCCCCCTCGGCGCTCCCCTTAAGGCGGCGTTCCGGCGGGGCTTCGAGTATTCCGACGCGCGTGTGGACGATACGCGCCTCGTCGTTCTCAACGCGCGTGACGCCGAGGTGCGGGGCGCCGAGATCGCGGTGCGCAGCCGCGTCGTCTCGGCCCGCCGGGTGGGCAGCATGTGGCGCATCGTCCGGCGCGACCTCCGGTCCGGCCGGGAGGAGGAGATCGCCGCGCGCTTCCTCGTCAACGCGGCCGGCCCCTGGGTCGACCGGGTGATCCAGGGGCCCCTCGGACGGAGCGAGGCCCGGCACGTGCGCCTCGTCCAGGGCTCGCACATCGTGGTGCGCCGGCTCTACGAGCACGACCGGGCCTTCATCTTCCAGAACGCGGACGGCCGCATCATCTTCGCCATCCCGTACGCGAACGGCACCACGCTCGTGGGCACCACCGATCGCGACTTCTCCGGCGATCCGGCGGATGCGGCGATCACCGAGGAGGAGACCGACTATCTCCTGCGCGCGGCCAGCGAGTACTTCGCCGAGCCGCTGCGCCGCGCGGACATCGTCTGGTCCTTCTCGGGCGTGCGCCCGCTCTTCGACGACAACGCCTCCACGGCGCAGGAGGCGACGCGCGACTACGTTCTCAAGACGGAGGGCGGGCCCGGCGAGGCGGCTCTGCTCAACATCTTCGGCGGCAAGATCACGACCTACCGCAAGCTCGCCGAGGACGCCCTCGCGGAGATCGGCCGCCAGCTCGGGGCACGGGGGCGCTCCTGGACAGGGACCAGTCCGCTTCCCGGCGGCGACTTCCCGGTGGACGGGGTCGCCGAACTGGAAGCCGCCCTCGCGCGCGCGGCACCCCGGCTCGCGGCCTCCACGGTCGAGCGCCTGGTGGCGGCCTACGGGACCGATGCGTTGCGCATCGCCGCGGATCTCGGGCCCGACCTCGGCCACGGGCTTCACGCGGGCGAGCTGCGCTGGATGGTCGAGCGGGAATGGGCGCGCACCGTCGAGGACGTGCTCTGGCGCCGGTCGAAGCTCGGCCTCGCCTTCTCGGCCGACGAGGTCGCGGCGTTGCGGACGACGATGGCCACCCTGACGGGCTCGCTCGACGACGCCGCGACCGGTCCCGCGACGGCTGCCGGCTGAGGTGGCTCCGAGGCACGAGCCTGCGACAGGACTCGAAGACGGCGGCCCGGCCTCGGCCGGAGACACGCCAAACCCGAAGGGGGAAACGATGTTGCGACGAGACGATGCCGCGCGGTGGCGGCGCAGGGCGAGGCCTGACCTGCTGATCGCGTGCCTGCCGGGGGGGCCGGGTACCGGTCGCCGCTGCGCGGCGAGGCTGGCCGCCGAGGGCGGCCCCGAGGGCAGCCACCGGCCCCATTCCGCGACCCTGCCGCCCGGGGCCGGTCACGGCCTCGCACACGGGGGCGCACGATGATCGGCTTCCTCGCGCCCGCCGCGCACCGGCCGCTGATCCCGCCGGACCGCATCGATCCGACCTACCGCCGGCTGCGGTGGCAGATCTTCGCGGGCATCTTCCTGGGCTATGCGGGCTACTACCTGCTGCGCAAGAACTTCTCTCTGGCCATGCCCTATCTCGTCGAGCAGGGCTACAGCCGCGGCGAGCTCGGCACCGCCCTATCGGCCGTGGCCATCGCCTACGGCCTGTCCAAGTTCCTCATGGGCCTGGTCTCGGACCGATCCGATTCCCGCTACTTCCTGCCCATCGGCCTCGTGCTCTCGGCGCTGGTGATGTTCCTGTTCGGCTTCGCGCCCTGGGCGACCTCCAGCGTGAGCATCATGTTCGTGCTGCTCTTCCTCAACGGCTGGTTCCAGGGGATGGGCTGGCCGCCGAGCGGGCGCACGATGGTGCACTGGTGGTCGCAGAAGGAGCGTGGCGGCGTCGTCTCGGTCTGGAACGTGGCGCACAACGTCGGGGGCGGCCTGATCGGTCCGTTGTTCCTGCTCGGTCTCGCGTGGTTCAACGACTGGCACGCGGCCTTCTACGTTCCCGCGACGGTGGCCCTCGGCGTGGCGGTCTTCGCCTTCCTGACCATGCGGGACACGCCGCAATCCTGCGGCCTGCCCTCGGTCGAGACCTGGAAGCAGGATTATCCGGAAGGGTACGACGCGAACCACGAGCGCGAGTTCTCGACGCGGGAGATTTTCGTCGAGCACGTGCTGAAGAACCGGCTGCTCTGGTACATCGCCTTCGCCAACGTGTTCGTCTACCTGCTGCGCTACGGCGTGCTGGACTGGGCTCCCACCTACCTGAAGGAGGCCAAGCACTTCTCTGTCGACAAGACCTCCTGGGCCTATTTCCTGTACGAGTGGGCCGGCATCCCGGGCACCCTTCTCTGCGGCTGGTTGTCCGACAAGCTGTTTCGCGGCAACCGCGGCGCCACCGGCGTCGTGTTCATGGTCGGCGTCCTGATCGCGACGCTGGTCTACTGGCTCAACCCCGAAGGCAATCCGGGCATCGACCTCGCGGCGCTGATCTGCATCGGCTTCCTGATCTACGGTCCGGTGATGCTGATCGGCCTGCAGGCCCTGGAACTGGTGCCCAAGAAGGCCGCCGGAACGGCGGCCGGGTTCACGGGGCTGTTCGGCTACCTGGGCGGCTCTGTGGCGGCCAGTGCGCTGGTCGGCTACACGACGGACCATTATGGCTGGAACGGCTGCTTCGTCCTCCTGCTGTCCGCCTGCGTTCTCGCGATCGTCTTCCTGGCTCTGACCTTGAGGCACGACGGCGCTGCCGCCAAGCGACACGCCTGACGATCGGCTGCGCGTACCGAGCCGCTCGGTACGCGCAGCCATCGCACGGGTTCGGCGTCCTGCCCGCGCGGGGTCTTCGTGCAGCGTCGACGGCGCCGCGGGCAGCGACCTGTGTCCTACCCTCGGCACGATCAGGCTGCCCGGGGCAGGGTCCGGCCGATGGCGTGCCGAGCCGCGCGCAACCGCTCTCCGCGTCACCCGTTGTTCGCCACGAGGGATAGGGAGACGGCTAATGAAATGGACAGCGGCCTTCGCGCCGGCGCCGGGTGGCGCCAGCCCGGCGCTCGCCGAACTGTCGGAGGCGGACTGGATACCCGTCGATCAAGTCAAGCAGAGGCTCAGGGAAGCAGGTCATACCCGCATCACCGCATCGAGGCCGACGACGGCCGCTGGAAGGGTGAGTGGGTCAGGAACGGCGTGACGATGGAGTTTCACGCCGGTCTCGAAACAGGAGCGATCACGAAGGAGAAGCCGGATAAGGACTGACCGCACAGGATCGGAGGCTCGTCATCGCAGTTCGGCCTCTCGGGCATGAAGCGGAAAAAGGGCACGGCGTTTCTCGTCGCGGTGCGGCAGAAGCGCGAGGCCGTGCGGGTCTATGCCGTCATCGCCCATTCCGAGACCGACGCGCTGGATCGGATGCGGGCCCTGGCGATCGACGGCATGCAGGTTGAGATCACAGGTTCCCTCTCGCGGGATCTGGTCCGTCGCCTAGATCTGAAGCCCAGCGAGATACGCCTCATCTGAGTGTCGCGATCCGAACAAACGAGCGAAGGGGGAGCTGAATGCTGGGTTGGTTTCGGGCGCTGATGCCGCGCGAGGACCGCTTTTTCGACCTCTTCGCCCGCCACTCCAAGACCCTGATCGCCGGAGCCGAGGCGCTTCAGGGGGTTCTGAAGGGCGGCGAGGACGTCCCGCGCTACTGCCAGATCATCGTCGACCGGGAGCAGGAGGCGGACGCGATCACCGCCGAGGTGCTGCTCGCCGTGCGACGCAGCTTCATCACGCCGTTCGACCGCGGCGACATCAAGGACCTGATCCAGTCGATGGACGACGCCATCGACCAGATGAACAAGACCGTGAAGACCATCGCGCTCTACGAGGTGCGCAGCTTCGATCCGCTGATGCGGGAGATGGGCGAGACCGTGCTCGAGGCCGCCCGGCTCACCGCCGAGGCGGTACCGCTTCTCAACGCGGTTGGAACTCATGCCTCCCGCATCAGCGCGCTGACGGAGGCGATCACCCGCGTCGAGGGCCGCTCTGACGCGCTTCAGGAGCGTGGCCTGAAGGCCCTCTACCAGGCGCACCGCAAGGACGGCGGCGACGGCGACACCATGGCCTACATCATCGGCGCCGAGATCTACGGGCACTTGGAGGACGTCGTCGATCGCTTCGAGGACGTCGCCAACGAGATCAGCGGCATCGTGATCGAGAACGTGTGATCTGCATGGACGCCGTCTCGCTCGCGCTCCCCGCTCTGGCCGGCCTCATCGCGGTCGCGCTGTTCTTCGACTTCCTCAACGGTCTGCACGATGCGGCGAACTCCATTGCCACCATCGTGTCGACCCGTGTGCTGCGGCCGCAATACGCGGTTCTGTGGGCCGCCTTCTTCAACTTCATCGCGTTCCTGTTCTTCGGCCTTCACGTCGCGCAGACGCTCGGCACCGGCATCGTCGATGCGGGCATCATCGATCCGCGGGTGATCCTGAGCGCGCTGGTGGGCGCCATCGCGTGGAACATCGCCACCTGGGTGCTCGGAATCCCGTCGAGCAGCTCACACGCGCTGGTCGGGGGCCTCGTCGGGGCCGGCATGGCGAAGGCGGGCCTCGACGTGGTGGTCTGGGCCGGCCTGCTGAAGACGGTCGCCGCCATCGTGCTCTCCCCGCTCCTCGGCTTTCTGCTGGCGCTCCTGCTCGTCCTCATCGTGTCCTGGAGTTGCCGACGGGCGACGCCCTTCGCGGTCGATAGAAGCTTCCGGGTCCTGCAATTCGTCTCGGCCTCGCTCTACTCCCTCGGGCACGGGGGCAACGACGCTCAGAAGACCATGGGGATCATCGCGGTGCTGCTCTACTCGCAGGGCCATCTGGGCGGCACGTTCCACGTGCCGCTCTGGGTGGTGCTGGCCTGCCAATCAGCGATGCCGCTCGGGACCTTGTTCGGCGGCTGGCGCATCGTGCACACGATGGGCTCGAAGATTACCCGGTTGAACCCGATGCAGGGCTTCTGCGCCGAGACCGGGGGCGCGATGACGCTGTTTCTGGCGACATGGCTCGGCGTGCCGGTCTCGACCACGCACACCATCACGGGCGCGATCGTCGGCGTTGGCGCCGCCCGACGGACCTCGGCGGTGCGCTGGGGCGTGGCCGGCAACATCGTGATCGCCTGGGTGGTGACACTTCCCGCGGCGGGCCTCATCGCAGCAATCTGCCATGGGTTGATTACGCTGCTTGTCTGAACGTGGCTACGCCTACCGCTCAGGGCCTGAGCCAAGCAGTCTGAAACGCTAGACATGCTCGCCGGTGCGGCCGAAAGCACTGTATCTTCGTCGATTCGGAAGTGAGCCATGGACGTCATCGCCAACCCGATCGAAGCAGACGGCACTGAGTGGACCCTATACGATTGCTCTGGCCACCATCTCGGCCTGATCCTAGAGTCAGCTTGGCCGAACGAGTCCTTTGTGATTCTACCGGAGCGTGGATGCCGTCTCGATGGCATTCCTGCCTTCCATGCTTCGTTGAATAACGTCCTGACTGCGATTGAGCACCACGTCGATGGCACGTGTGGGCTTGTCCGGAGCTCAGCGCACCAATGTACGCCCCACCTCTTCGCGATAGGCTGAGGCTATAACAGCCGCTTCTGGTGCCCAACGGCTGGCGCCTCCGCTCCCGTAACACCAAGATGGGATGCGTCTGCGATCAACGGCGGTCAGGTCCGTTGCACCTTTTCGCCGATGGCTGCTCATCCACTTCATCCGGACCTTCGGAAAAGGCGACCCTAACATCTGCAAGGAGTCAAGAGTTCGCCCTAGTCTTGTTTGGTTGCGCACCAATCCTGGGTGGTCTCTGCAGCGGCGGCCTGGGATCAAGAAGGATCGGGACTCTACCGTTCCCGCCACGCCTTGGCGATCTGATCGGTGAGCGGCTTGGTGAGGTAGCTGAGCACTGAGCGCTCACCGATCTGCAGGAAAGCCTCGACGGGCATGCCCGGTACTAGCCTCAGGCTGCCGAGACGCGCCCGCTCGGCCTCCGCGACGCCGATGCGAACCGTGTAGTAGCTCAGTCCGGTCTTGGGATCCTGGCTCACGTCGGCCGAGACGCGGGTCACCTGACCGTCGATCTCAGGTGTTGTGCGCTGATTGAAGGCAGAAAAGCGCAGCACCGCTCGCTGATCGAGCTGGACGCTGTCGATGTCCTGCGGCTGGATCCGGACCTCGACGGCGAGCTGGTCGGAGGAGGGCACGATCAGCATAGCGGGCTCGGACGGTATCACGAGGCCGCCGACCGTATGCACGGTCATTTGGTGCACCACCCCGTCCTGCGGCGCGCGCAGGTCCACACGCTTCAGTTGGTCCTCGGCCGCCACCCGCTTCTCGACGAGCTCCGACCGCTTGGCCCGGATCTCCGAGAGGTCCTTGCCGACTTCGGTCCGCATATCGCCGTCGACTTGTAGGATCTGCAGCTGCGTCTCGGTGATCTTGCCACGGGCCGCCGCGGTCGAGGCCGTGAGCTGGCCGCGCTCGCCCTCAAGCCTCGCAGCGTCGCGTTCCAGCGCGGTCACCCGCGCGTAGGGCACGAGGTTCTTCTCGTAGAGTTCGCGCACGCCCTTGAGCTCCGTGCCGATCAGCGCGATCTCGCGCGTCTTGGCGCCAGCCTGCTCGGTCAGCCCGGTGATCTCCTGTCGCAGCTGGGCGACGCGCTCGCGGAGCTGGGCTTTCTGGCCCTCGCGCCCGCTGAGCCGGGCGGCGAAAAGCCGCCGCTCGCCCTCCAGCAGGTTGGCGACCGTGCGGTCGTAGCCGGCGCGGGCGGAGAGATCCTCCGGGAAGGCGATCGCCGCCGCTCCATCCCGCTCTGCCTCGTCGCGGGCCTGGCGCGCGGCGAGCTCGTCGAGCGCCTTCAGCACGATGTCGAGGCCCGCCCGCGTCTGGGTCTCGTCGAGGCGCACCAGCACCTCGCCGGCTTGGACGCGCGCGCCTTCTCGCACCCGCAGCTCGCCGACGACGCCGCCGGTCGGGTGCTGGACCTTCTTCACCTCGGACTCGACCACGAGCTGGCCGGGCGCGATCACCGCGCCGGCGATCTGGGTCAGCACCGCCCAGGAGCCGACCCCGAGGACGAGCGCGCTCGACAGCCCGAGCGCCTGTGCGAGGTGGCGGCGGATCGCGGCCTGGGCGCGCGGGCGCGGCGGTCCGGGACGGGCGGTCGGATCGAGCAGGAGGGTGGCCGGGCCGGCCGGGTTGAGACTCGCGGCCATCAGGCGCTCTCCTGCAGGACAGGGACCGGCGCGGGGGCCGGAATGGGATTGGATTCGGGCTCGGGCACGATGGTCGGCGGCGGGGCGGGCGCCGGGCGCAGTACGCGTCGGAAGACCTCGTCCTTCGGGCCGAAGGCCTGAGCGCGACCTTCGGCCATCATCAGCACGAGGTCGACGGCGGCGAGCGCGCTCGGGCGATGGGCCACCACCACGCAGATGCCGCCCCGGCGGCGCACGCCCAGGATCGCCTCGGTCAGCGCCGCCTCGCCCTCGTTGTCGAGGTTGGCGTTGGGCTCGTCCAGCACGACGAGGAACGGGTTGCCGTAGAGCGCGCGGGCGAGGCCGATCCGCTGGCGCTGGCCGGCGGACAGGCCCGCGCCGCCTTCCCCGATCCGGGTGTCGTAGCCCTCGGGCAAGCGCAGGATCAGCTCGTGTGCGCCCGCCGCCTCCGCGGCCGCGATCACCGCCGCGGGATCGGGCTCCGGCTCGAAGCGACCGATATTGTCCGCGATCGTGCCGGCGAACAGCTCGGCTTCCTGCGGCAGGTAGCCGAGATGGCGTCCGAGGTCCGCGCTCGACCACTGGTCGAGGGCCGCCCCGTCGAGGCGGACCTTCCCGCGCCCCGGTGGCCAGACCCCCACGAGGGCGCGCACGAGCGAGGACTTGCCCGAGGCCGAGGGGCCGATCACCCCCAGCGCCTGGCCGGCCTTCAGCACGAAGCCGAGATCCTGCACCACGAGCCGCATCGTGCCGGGCGGGGCGACGCTGATGCCCTCGACCGCGAGTTCCCGGGCCGGCGCCGGCAGGGCGTGGGGCTGCCCTGAGGCCGGGATGCGGGCGAACAGCTCGGCGAGACGGCCCCAGGCCTGACGGGCCTGGACGAAGCCCTTCCAGTTGGCGATGGCGAGCTCGGCCGGCGCGAGAGCCCGCGAGACCAGGATGGAGGCGGCGATGATCACGCCGGAGCTCGCCTCGCCCCGGATGACGAGCCAGGCGCCCAGCGCCAGCACGCCCGATTGCAGGGCCATGCGGAAGACCTTCGAGACGGCGCCGAGGCCGCCCGCGACGTCGGCCACGCGGGCCTGCGCGTCCATGTACGCGCGGTTGGCCACGGCCCAGCGGGCGGAGAGCCGGCTCTGCATGCCGAGGGCTGCCAGCACCTCGGCGTTGCGCCGTCCGGCCTCGGCGAGCCCGTTGCGGCGCAGGCCGTGCCCAGTCGCGGCCTGCGCCGGCTCCCGAGTGGTGCGCTCGGTGGTGAAGGTGATCAGCGCGAGCACGCAGGCGCCGCCGAGAGCCGCCAGCCCGATCAGCGGGTGAAACAGAACGCAGACCGCGAGATAGATCGGGATCCAGGGCAGGTCGAAGAGGGCGCCGGGGCCGGCGCCCGCCAGGAAGGCACGGACCTGATCGAGGTCGCGCAGGGGAAGCAGGCCGTCGCCCGGGGGGGCGCCCTTCAGGGGTGCGCGCACGACGAGGTCGAAGACCCGGGCCGAGAGCGCCTCGTCGAGGCTTGCCCCGACCCGGGCGAGCACGCGGGCGCGCAGCGTCTCGAGCGCGCCCTGGAAGCCGTAGAGAACGAGGGCCAGCACCATCAGGCCGACGAGCGTCGGTATCGAGCGGCTCGGGATGACCCGGTCGTAAACCTCCAGCATGAAGAACGAGCCGGTGAGATAGAGCAGGTTGACGAGCCCGCTCATCAGGGCGGTCCCCAGGAAGGCGGTCCGGCACGGTGCCAGCGCCGCCGCGAGTTCGGCACGTCCCTGTTTGGCGATCACGGTACACTCTCGAACGCTGAGGGGATGGGAGGTGGTCGATGGCTTCGGACGCGGCATCCGAGCCGCGCGGGGTCCCCGCGCCCCTGCGGGAGAGGGGGCCCGCGCCGCGTCCGGCGAAGGATGCACCGGTGTCGAGCGTCACCGATGCCGAGTGGGGGGCGCGCCCGGCGACCGGGCGCGCCCGCCTCAGGCCAGCGCGCGGCCCTCCTGCAGCCCGTACTGGATGTAGTGGGCGAGCGGATCGATGCCGGCCGCCGCCACGTCGGGGTTGCGCGCCAGGTAGGCATCGGTGTCGAACGCGGCGCTCGGGTTGCGGCCCTCGTGCCATCCCACCTCCTGGTAGTGGAGCAGCGGGTTTTCGCCGGTCGCGGCGACGTCCGGGTTCTGCTGGAGGTAGAAGGCCGTGTCGAAGAGCGCGTTCGGATTCCGCGCCTCCGCCGCCCCGTAGTTCAGGTAGTGCTGGAGGGCGTAGCTCTCCGGGGTCACGCCCGCCGGGACCGAGGCCGCGACGTCCCGGTTCTGTGCGAGGTAGAAGCTCGCGTCGAACCCGCCGATCGCCGGGTTGGGCCCGTCGCTCTCCCCGGCGTAGACGGTGCGGCCCTCGGCCCGGCCGAAGTTCAGGTAGTGGGCGAGCGCCCCGGAGCCTGAAGCCGCCACGTCCGGGTTCGAGTGCAGATAGGCCTCGGCCGAGAAGTCCGCGCCGGGGCTGCGCCCCTCCCGCTCGCCGGATTGCAGGTAGTGTTCGAGCGGGTTGACGCCGGCGGCGGCGACGTCCGGGTTCTCGGCGAGGTACTGGCCGGTCCGGAAGTAGGCGTTCGGGTCGCGCCCCTCGTGCCAGCCGAAGACCGCGTAGTGCAGGTCGGCATCGACATGCGCCTGCCAGACGTCGAGGTTCTTCGCGTAGTAATAGATGTCATCGACGAGGCGGTTGCCGTCGTTGTTCTGGATCTGCCCGTCGGTGAAGTTCAGCGTGTCGATGCCGCTGACGTCGGTGACGACGCCGTCCGGTCCGACGAGGACCAGGGCCTCGCCCGCGAGCCCCACCTTCGCCTGCGTGAAGGAGAAGTCGAAGCTGGCGCTCGCCTGCGGGCGCACGCCGTCGAGCTGGATGTCGAGGGTGGACTCGGCGGTGCGACCCGCGGCATCCGCCGCCGTGTAGGTGAAGTGCTGGCGGTCGCCGAAGCCGACCGGCAGGTTGTTGGCTCCGATAGCCTGGTAGCTGTAGCTGCCGTCCGCCGACACCGTCAGGGTGCCGAAATCCGTCACCACCCGGGCCGCGCCCTCGCTGGGCACCGCGACCGTGAGCCCGTCGGAGAACCGCACCGCCGTTACCTGCAGGCCGCCGCCCGCATCGTTCGCCAGCAGGTTGCCCGTGATGGCGGGCG
>NZ_LSIX01001018.1:0-5387 GCF_001556475.1 Methylobacterium sp. CCH5-D2
CCTCCTCGCCCGCCTCCGCCCGGTCCGGGGCCGCCTCCGCCGTGAAGGAGCCCGGGACCGACAACGCCGTCCCCAGGGCCATGCCCATCCCCACGCCGGGCAGCGTCTTGATGAACGCGCGTCTCGTCGCCATCGGCCGAACTCCATCCCGGGCAAGATTCCGGGCAAGGCGGATCTCGACGGGCCTCGCGTCGTCGCGGCGCGCAACCCCGCGTGAGGCCGTCAGCGCCAGGCGCAGACGCGCCGTCCCCGCCGCCACCAGCAGACCCGGCGGCGGCGGCGGGGGACGACGACGACCTGTGCCTTCTCGACGCGCGCGTCGTCCGCGGCGACGGGAGCGTCGCCGGGAGGCGCCTCGCCGAGGGGGACGTCGCCGACGGGTCCCGCCCTCAGGAGCACCGCCTCGGCGGCGCCCGGCATCAGGGCCAGGCCGGCGGCGGCCGCGAGCGCGGAGCCGAAGCCTCCGAGCACGGCGCGACGAGACGGCGATCGACGATGCAGCGGTCCCATGATGATCCTCCCGTGTCGGATGCCGGCGTCCGGCCGAGGGCAGGGGGCGAGGGCAGGGGGCGAGGGCAGGAGGCCTGTCTCCCGCCGCGAGCGGCCGTTCAGCGCGCCGCGACCCCGCCGCGGGGCGTGAAGCGGTTCGCAGGGACCGGCGGCCTCCCGAACAGCCCGACCCAGCACCACGAGAGGCCCGCCGCGATCAGGTCGCAGGAGACGAACAGGCCGATCGCCCACAGGCCCGAATACGGCCATTGCGCGATGATGGCGGCGCCCAGCAGCACCGAGAGCACGGCGAAGAGGATCACCGCGGCGCGGGAGATCTGCGCGTCGTGGGCGACGGCCCAGATCGCCCGGGCCACGCCCGAGGCGATCAGGGTCAGGCCGAGGACGAGCGTGAGGGCGAGCGAGGCCGCGAGCGGCTGGAAGACCGCGTAGAGGCCGCCGACGAGGTACAGGAGGCCGGCGAGGAACCGCACGGCGCGCGAGCGCCAGGCCTCGCTCTCCCCGGGCTTGGCCAGCGCCTCGACGATCTCGACGATGCCGGCCACGAGCAGGAGCACGCCGTACCACAGCGTGCTGGCGATCGTGAGGGTCACCACCATGAACAGGCCGGCGATGCCGAGCAACAGCAGCACGCTGCCCACGGCAACGAACCAGCCACGCCCGCGCCCCGCGCCGGCCGGCGCGCTCCCAAAGGTTGCCGTGCCGCTCATAACGACACCTCCATCATGGCGTGCGACATCATGGGGGCGATCGGATTGTCCGCCCGATCGACAGGCTAGACCCGCCGCGCGCAGGGACACTTGAGCCAGATCAAAACCGGACGGACCCGTGAAGGCCGCTGCCGGCCGCGCGAGCGGACCCTCGCCGGCACGGCGGCGTCGGGCCGCCGCCCTTCCTGCGGCAGATCAGGGGCGGGGCGGCGGATCGTCAGCGCCCGCGGCGAGATAGCGGGTCAGCAGCTCGCTCGTGGCCCGGTCCGCGTAGGCGTCGGGATCCTCGCCCGGCCAGGGCGGGACGGCCTCGGTGACGGCACCGCCCCGCAGCAGGTCGGCGAGCTCGCCGGGCGTGAGGCCGGCCTCCGTCGCCTCCCGCATGGCGCGGTCGGCGTAGAGCCGCGCCTCCGCGCCGGACCGGCCCTTCCCGGGGACGCCGTCAGGCACGGATGTCGGATCCGCTCGGATCGCCGGGCGGAACGTCCGGTCCGATGCCCGGGCGCGGCGCCTCCGGCGGGACGTCCACCGGCGCGCAGGGCTCGTCCGGACCGAGCGGGCGATCGCGCGGGAGAGGTCGCGGGCCGGGCTCGGCCGGCGACGGGTTCGGCTGGCCCAGCTCGGCCATCGCTGCTCCTCGTCTCCAGGACAGGGATCGGGGACCGGCCGCATTCCCGGACGGGCATGCGGGGCCGGCACGACCGCGTCGCCGCCTCGCGGGGACGCGGCTCCGGCCCCCATCCGTCGTAGGTAGGCATGCCGGGGCCGCCCGCCCTGAGCAGGATCTACCGGTACGCGAAGATTTTCGGGCCCGCGTGCGGCCGCCTCACCGCTTCGGCTGGGATCCGAGATAGACGTATTCCGGCGCGGCGCGCAGCTGGTCCTTGTCGGTCTCGATCACAGCGTCGAGCGCCCCGCCGTCCTTGCGCGCGAGCCGCAGGGTGTCGGGGGCCACCGCCACGTACTTGGCGTTCAGGCCAAGGAAGCCGCCGACGCTGACCACATAGGCCTTGATCGCGCGCTTGTCGTCGAACACGACGTCGGCGACCGAGCCGATCGTGTCGTTGGCGCCGTTGCGGATGCTGGTGCCGATGAGCTTGGAGGCGACCACGTCCTCGGGTGCCTGGGCCACGAACTTCGCCTTCAGGTCGTCGTCCAACGTCGCCGGCGCGCTGGGCACGGCGTCCGAGGCCTGGGATTGGGAAGGGGTCTGGGGAGCGGGCTGGGCAGGGGTCTGCGCAGAGGTCTGGGCAAGGGCCGGGACGGACGCGCAGGCGAGCAGGAGCGCCGGGAAGAGGGCGTGGCGGGTCATCGGGATCCTTCGGTTCGACGTGCTGAGGGGGGAATGTGCGTGCGCCAACGCGGCCGGCGCCTTCCGGATGCATCCGGAAGGCCGCCGGTCCGTCATCGGTTCCGGGCGGGCATCACGCCCGGCCGAGTTCGGCGGCGAGGCGCTCGCGCGCCCGGCTGACGCGGCTCTTCACCGTGCCGGACGGGCAGCCGATGATGGCGGCCGCGGACTCGTAGGACAGGCCCTCGACCACGATCAGGAGCAGCGCCTCGCGCTGCGCGGGATCGAGCCGGTCGAGGGCCGTGCGCAGGTCGCGCGGATCCGGCCCGGCCTCCTGCCCGGCCTCCTGCCCGGCCTCCTGCCCGGGCGAGCCGGCGGGCGTCGCGGCTCCACCGAGGGCCTCGGGCCGGCCGCCGCGTCTGCCGTCCACGAAGGCGGCCCGCAGGACGGTGAACAGCCACGCGACGAGGCTGCCGCCGGGCGGGAGCCCGCGCCGGTGCTCCCATGCTCTGAGCAGCGCGGTCTGGACGAGGTCGTCGGCCTGCGCGAGGTCGGGGTGCGTCAGGGCGAGCGCGTAGCGGCGCAGCCGCGGCAGCGCTCCGATCAGCGCGTCCTTGAAACCCGCCCGCACCTGTCCCTCGGCCTCGGCCGCGTCGAGGGCGCCCGACAGGCGCTCGACGACTCGCCCAAGACGAGAATCAATCTCTAAAAAAACAACCTCTGGATAGTATTCCCGCAATTCCTGCCCGAGCCGGGCGCGAACGATCGGGATCACGGCACCGCGCTCGGCGGGCTCCGGCACCTGTTGGTCGCTCTGCATCACGGGAAGGTCACTCGTGGCGGACCGGAAGAGGGCGCCCGTCTCGGGCCCCGGGGTTCCATCCGGGCGACGACTTATTTCTGGTCGATAACGTTTGCGTCAATAATACGGCTATACCAGTGAACGACTGAAGCCGCGTGGAACCGGCATGGGCGCGATCCGTTTGTGCACCGCTGCCGACCGGGCAGCGTTGCGGACGAGGGAGCGCTGCGAACCGTGACGGCGGACGTCGACCGGCATGAACTCCGGCAGATCATCGCCGGCCTGAGCGAGGGCGTGATCCTGGTCGAGCCCGACCAGACCATCGCCTACGCCAACGCGGCCGCCCTCGCCATGCACGGCGCCGCCTCGATCGACGAGCTCGGGGCGACGGTGGATGCCTACCGCGAGCGCTTCTGCCTGCGCTACCGCAACAACCGGGCCCCCGACGCCTACCCGATGGAGCGGGTGGTGGCCGGCGAGCGCTTCCACGACGTGGTCGTCGAGGTGACCCGCCCCGACCGGCCGGATGTCGATTTCGTGCACTCGCTCAGGAGCCTGGTCGCCACCGACCGGGCGGGCAAGCCGAGCTGCCTCGCCCTCATCCTCAAGGACGTCTCCGGCCAGTTCGAGGCCGAGGAGCGCTTCGAGCGGACCTTCAACGCCAACCCGGCGCCCGCCGTCATCACGCGGCTCTCCGACCTGCGCCACGTCAAGGTGAACGCGGGCTTCCTGGAGATGACCGGGCACACCCGCGACGCCGTCATCGGCCGCAGCGTCTACGAGGTTGACGTGTTGGCCAACGCCCGCAACCGGGATCTCGCGGTCTCGCGCCTGCACCAGGGGGGCACCATCCCGCAGATGGAAGCGTGCCTGGACCTGCCCGACGGCGCCAGCCGCTTCGTGATCGTGGCGGGCCAGCCCATCGAGATGGGCGACGAGCCCTGCATGCTCTTCACCTTCGCCGACCTCGAGTTGCGCAGGAAGGCCGAGACGGCCCTGCGCCAGAGCGAGGAGCGCTTCGCAAAGGCCTTCCGGCTCACCCCCGTGCCGACCGTGCTGGCCCGCTGCGAGGACCTCCAGGTCACCGGCATCAACGAGGCCTTCACCCGCGTCTTCGGCCTGGGCGAGGACGGGATAGTCGGTCGCACCCTCGTCGAGACCGGGCTCTGGGTCGCGCAGACCCAGCGCCAGTCCTTCGAGGCCGCCCTGGCGCGGGCCGGCCACGTGCTCGGCGCGGAAGTCTGCCTGCGCCACGAGAGCGGGGCCCAGCTCGACTGCCTGGTCTCGGCCGAACGGGTCGAGATCGGCGACGCCGTCTTCGTTCTGCTGGTCCTGCAGGACATCACCGAGCGCAAGCACGGCGAGCGCGAGCTGTTCGAGGCCATCGAGACGGTGATGGCCGACACCTCGTGGTTCAGTCGCGGGCTGATCGAGAAGCTGGCGAACCTGCGCCGTCCGGGCCGCGAGAGCGGCGACGCCGCGGCCCCCAACCTCACGGTGCGCGAGCGCCAGATCCTGAACCTGATCTGCTCCGGTCTCGATGACGATGCGATCGCCAGAAAGCTCGGCCTGTCGCGCAACACCGTGCGCAACCACGGCGCCGCGCTCTACCGCAAGCTCGGCATCCACAAGCGTACGGAAGCGGTGGTCTGGGGACGCGAGAACGGCTTCCCCTATCAGGTCGGCAGCCTCTGAAGTCCATGGAACTGGTATTTTCGTATCCTTGACCATCCGCGGATCGCGCACACGTCAGGCTTATCCGGGCCCCCTTCGCGGCAGGAGGCATCCGTGATCGCGCACGCGAAATCCGCTTCCGCCGAGCCGCTCCGGTGCTCGGCGGAGCAGGCCATCGGCCAGTGCACCGGCAATGCCCGGGGCGAGGCCGGGCGGCGTCATCCGGAGCCTCCGGCCGCCGTCCCCGATCGACACCAGAGGAGAACGAGATGATCGATACCGACAGGATCACGGGTGCCGCCAAGGCGTTCGGGGGTGCGGTGCAGGGCGCCGTCGGCGATATCGCCGGCTCGAGGCAGGATTCGGTCGAGGGCCGCCTGCGCGAGGCGGGCGGCCGGGC
>NZ_LSIX01001019.1:0-877 GCF_001556475.1 Methylobacterium sp. CCH5-D2
GTCGCCGTCGTGGTGTAAAGGGCGGTCTTCTGCGGATCGGGCACGATGAGCGCGCCGAAGACCGGGCCGCCGCCCCCGAAATAGTAGCGGTCCACCAGGGCGCGCAGCGGTTTGGGCAGCGCGTCGAGCCCCGCCTGGAGCGCCGAGCGCGCCGGGGGCCAGCGCACGATGATCTGCACGATGCGCTTGGGGTTGCGCAGCACCAGCTTCACGTCGCGCACGAAGCCCTGGTTCTGCTTCGAGACCTCGGCGAGCGGCCAGGAGGTCGGGCCGGGCACGCCGAGAGCGCGGGCGAACTCGGTGAAGAACGTACCCCAGCTCACCGTATCGGGCCCGGACAGGATGAAGCGCTCGCCCACCGCCGCGTCGCGGGTCGCGGCCAGCAGCATGCCGTCCACGAGGTCGTCGACGAAGACCGCGCTGCAGCGGCCCGCGCCGCCGTCCGGCAGCACCACCTCGCCGTAGATCAGCTCCTCGGCGGGCGCGTTCGTCCAGGGCTTGGAGAAGGGGCCGTACACGATGGTCGGCTGCACCACGGTCGCCGGAACGCGCCCCTCTCGGGCGGCGGCGAGCATCTGGGCCTCGATGTCGAGCTTGTCCTTCACGTAGATCCAGGCGCGGTCGCCGTCGCGGGTCTCCTCGGTGAGCGGCGTCGGCGGGAAGGGCTCGTAGACCGAGAAGGTGCTGACATGGACGAGCCGGCGGACCCGGGCGTCGGCGCTGGCCTGGATCAGGACCCGCGCGCCCTCCAGGTTCTGCCGGCGCGAGCGCGGGTCGTAGGCGCAGTGGAACACCGTGTCGGCGCCCTCGAGCGCCGCGCCGATCGCGGCGGCATCCGTGAGGTCGGCCTTGACCAGCCGCACGGGCAGGCGGGCGA
>NZ_LSIX01000101.1:0-537 GCF_001556475.1 Methylobacterium sp. CCH5-D2
TCAGCCAGTCGGTCCGCAACCGCCTGCTCGTCCTCGCGCTCGCCGCGGTGCTGGTGCTGTACGGCGCCTTCACCGCCACCAAGCTGCCGGTCGACGTCTTCCCCGACCTCAACAAGCCCACCGTCACCGTCATGACCGAGGCGGAAGGGTACGCGCCTCAGGAGGTCGAGCAGCTCGTCACCTATCCCATCGAGACCCGGATGAACGGGTTGCCGGGTGTCACCCGCGTGCGCTCGGTCTCGGGGGTCGGGCTCTCGATCACCTACGTCGAGTTCGACTGGGGCACCGACATCTACCGCAATCGCCAGCAGGTTGCCGAGCGGCTGTCGCTGGTGCAGGACCAGCTGCCCCGCGGCGTGACCCCGGTCATGGGGCCGATCTCGTCCATCATGGGCCAGATCCTGCTGGTGGCGGTGACGGGCGAGACCGCGACCCCGATGCAGGTGCGCGAGGTCGCCGACTTCACCATCCGGCCCCGGCTGCTGACCATCCCGGGCGTGGCGCAGGTCATCCCCATCGGGGGCGAGGTGCGCCAGT
>NZ_LSIX01001020.1:0-207 GCF_001556475.1 Methylobacterium sp. CCH5-D2
GTTCTGGGCACACCGCTCAGGCCACCAGACCGGCCAAGCACAGGTTGTTTGGGACGTTCGCTGTCGCAGGGTGCTGCGACGGCGGAAGCCCCATTCTGTTCGGCAAGCATGTTGTCTGTGACCGCTTCGCCGATCCTGGCGGATCGGTGTATGCGGCGATGGATCACGAGAGACGATCAAGTCTATCGGGCGATTAGTACCGGTCAG
>NZ_LSIX01001021.1:0-14793 GCF_001556475.1 Methylobacterium sp. CCH5-D2
GGATTCCAAAGGTCGAGACCTTTGGCGGGTGCAGGGCAGAGCCCTGCTGTCGGCTCCCTCGCCCTGGCAAAGCCAGGACGAGGGAGCCGATCCCGAGGCTCCGCCCCGGGACCCCGCCCAAGGGCCTCGGCCCTTGGGGATCCCAGGATCCTGGCCGCGGCGATCGGCCTGTGACGGGCCCTCCGGCGGCATCCGCGCAATCCCCACCCGCGGGCTAACGCGTTGTGCCGGAAGCCCGCTTCGGGTAGTTTGGAACCCGGCTTCGGGGGGAAATCGGCATCGCTCTTCTCCCGCAGCCCGACCTTTCGTCCGGTCGCCGCGCCGCGGATTCCGCCGTCATCGCCCCAAGGAGTCACGGCCCCATGGACTTCCTCAAACCACGGTACACGCCTATGAACCGCCGCCGTCGCATCTACGAGGGCAAGGCGAAGGTCCTCTACGAGGGGCCTGAGCCCGGCACGCTCATCCAGCACTTCAAGGACGACGCGACCGCCTTCAACGCGAAGAAGCACGAGATCATCGACGGCAAGGGCGTGCTGAACAACCGGATCTCGGAATTCGTCTTCCAGCACCTCAACGACATCGGCGTGCCGACGCACTTCATCCGCCGGCTCAACATGCGCGAGCAGCTGATCCGCGAGGTCGAGATCATCCCGCTCGAGGTGGTGGTGCGCAACGTCGCGGCGGGCTCGCTGGCGACGCGCCTCGGCCTGGAGGAAGGCACCCAGCTGCCGCGCTCGATCATCGAGTTCTACTACAAGAACGACCAGCTCAACGACCCGATGGTGTCGGAGGAGCACATCACCGCCTTCGGCTGGGCGACGCCGCAGGAGATCGACGACATCATGGCGCTGGCGATCCGCGTCAACGACTTCCTGTCGGGGCTCTTCCTCGGCGTCGGCATCCGCCTCGTCGACTTCAAGATGGAGACCGGCCGCCTCTGGGAAGGCGACATGATGCGCATCGTGGTGGCGGACGAGATCTCGCCGGACTCGTGCCGGCTCTGGGACATCAAGTCCTCGGACAAGCTCGACAAGGACCGCTTCCGCAAGGATCTCGGCGGCTTGATCGAGGCCTACACCGAGGTCGCCAAGCGCCTCGGCATCATGGCCGAGAACGAGAAGGTGCAGATGGGCGGCCCCCGCCTCGTTCAGTAGGGCGGCGCGCCGGGCCGGGCTCGCCCAGAAGGGCGCCCGGTCGCAGGCGGGCATGGGTCGAAAGGTCCGGGTCGAAGCCCGGGTGGTAATGGGGGTCCTGCGCCAGCAGCGGCCCCCATCGCTTCTCAAACGCCCCAATCTCGCGGGCGTGGCGGGCGGCAGCCTCCGGCGTGCGGCGGCGGCTCAGGCCCTCGTAGTGGTGGAGCACTGCCTCCGGCACCATCAGGGTGTGGTAGCCGGCCGCGTTGAGGCGCAGGCAGAGATCGACGTCGTTGAAATCGACCGCGAAGTGCGCGGCGTCGAAGCCGCCGACAGCCGCGAACTTGTCCGCCTCCACCATCAGGCAGGCGGCGGTCACGGCCGAGACCCGGTGCGTCAGGGTGAGGCGCCCGAGATATCCCGGCGCGTTGCCCGGGAAGTGCCGGTGGGCGTGCGTGACGAGGCCGCCCCCGGTCCCGAGCACGATGCCGCCGTGCTGGATCCGGCCGGCGCCGTCGACGAGCTTCGCGCCGACCGCGCCGATCTCCGGGCGCAGCGCGTGGCGAGCCATCCGCGCCAGCCAGGACGTGTCCCCCGCAACCACGTCGTTGTTGACGAAGACGAGGAGCCGGCCGCGGGCGATCCGCGCCGCGGCGTTGTTCATAGCCGCGAAGTCGAAGGCCCCGGGCCAGCGCAGCACGCGGGCACGACCGGCGGCCGACAGGGCGTCCAGATAGGCGCGGGTCCCGGGCTCGCGGCTGTCGTTGTCGAGGACGACGAGGTCGAGGTCGGGCCAGTCGGTCGCCAGCAGGCTCTCGACACAGGGGCGCAGCAGGTCGAGCCTGTCGCGGGTCGGCACGATCAGGCTGGCAGCGGGGTGCGGCTCGGGCAGCGGGTGGACGATCCGGAGAATCCCCTCCCCTGCCGGCTCGATCGCGCTCGCGGCGCGGCCGGTACGGTCGAGATGAGCCCGGACCGCGGCCGCGTGCCCCCTCCCCTCCCCCGCTTCTGCCCGACCCGGCTGGCGAAGCGCGAGGACGCGCGGCAGGTGGGCGATCGCGGCCGGGCCGTAGCGCTCCGCGATCCGGAACAGCGCGTCGGTCGCGCCGGCCCGCGGATCGACCCCGGCCGGACCGAGCGCCGCGCGGCGGAGCGCGAGGACGGGACCGACATAGTCGAGGGCCGCGAGGAAATCAGGATCGAAGACGGGGCGCAGCAGCGGCAGGACCGGGCCGTCGGCGCGGTCTTTCACCAGGGCATCGCCGTAGAGTGCCTGCAGGTCGGGATCCGCGAAGGCCGCGCGGATCGTCCCGGCGGCCCCGGCCACGAGGACGTGGCCGGGCGCGCTCAGCAGCACGATGTCGGGATCCGCGAAGGGCTCCGAAGCTTCCGGGACGGCCGTCAGGATCGCCGGCGGCAGGGCAAGTCGGTGATCGATGCCGACGAGCGCGGCGAACCCCTGCCGCGCCCGCAACCGCCGCCCGGTGATCCGGGCCCAGAGAAGCGCGAGAGTACGGCCCGGATGATGCGCGAGGGCGGCGAGCGTCCCGAGAGGGTGCCGGGGACGAGGCTCGGAGAAGCGGAGGGCTGGATCGGGCGAGGCGGTCATGCCGTCCCCGGACGATGATTTCGGGCGCCGTGAATCCCGTCTCCCCACCTGCGGCAGGACACTCGCCTAGAGGCCTGCCCCTGGTTTCGGCTCGGTGGAGAACCGCACCGTGCCCCCTCTCCCCGCAAGCGGGAAGAGGGGGAGCCGCAGGACCTGAAGCCATCGAAGGGGGCCGGCATCACAGGCCTGTCGGTCTAGGAGACGGGACGGGACGAGCGGCGTCCCGGCCGCCCTGAAGTGGCCCGTGGTGCCTCGCTCTCACTCCAACTCCTCCCCGAAGGTCGTGAGCGTGAGCCGGGGATGGTAATAGGGATCGTGCCGGATCACCGCGCGCCAACGCTCGGCGAAGCGGGCGGCCTCGGCCTCGAAGCGGGCGCGGGCGGGGCCGATCGAGGGGCCGCGGCTCACCGATTCCAGGTGCGCGAGCCGCGCGGCCGGCGTCCAGATGTTGCGCAGGCCCTGCTCGCGCAGGCGCAGGCAGAAATCCACGTCGTTGAAATCGACCGGGAAGGTCTCCGCGTCGAAGCCGCCGACCCGCGCGTAGAGATCGCGCCGGACCGCGAGGCAGGCCGCGGTCACGGCCGCGACCTCGCGGGCCACCCGCATCTGGCCGAGATGTCCCGGAACGTCGCCGGGGCGGCGGCGCAAGATGTGGCCCGCGCGACCGCCGAGCCCGACCACCACGCCTCCATGCTGGAGCCGGCCGTCGCCGTAGAGGAGCTTGGCGCCGACCGCGCCGACCTCGGGACGGCAGGCCTGCCGCACCAGGGCGTCGAGCCAGCCGGGCTCCAGCACGGCGATGTCGTTGTTGAGGAGCACCACGACTGAGCCGGTGGCTGCAGCGACGCCCCGATTGACGAGCCGCGAGAAGTTGAACGGCTCCGGGTCGCTGAGGATCGTCACGCGCCGGTCGGCCCGCAGCGCGCCGTAATGGGCGAGCACGGCCGGATCGGTCGAGCCGTTGTCGACGACGATCAGCTCGATCGCCGGATAGGCGGTCGCGTGCAACACGCCGCGGCAGACCTCCCCGATCAGGTCGGGCCGGTCGCGGGAAGGGATCACGATGCTGGCGAGCGGGGCCGGCTCGGGCAGTGGCCAGACAAGGTCGGCCACGCCGTCGCGCAGCGCGACCGTGGCGGGCGAGCCGGCCGCACGGAGGTAGCGGAGCAGGACCGCACGGCGCGGCGTCCCGTCGGCGAGGCGCGCCTCCGTGCGGGCGAGAACGCGCGGCAGGTGCCGGACATCGCCCGCGCCCGCCGCGACGGCGACGTCGAGGCGGAGCGCGAGGTCGGCCGGATCGCCGAGCGGTGCCCCGAGCGCGTCGCCGAGCCGCGCCGGGGCCGCGAGCCAGGGCCGGCCGAGATAGCCGGCGGCCAGCGCGAAATCGGGGCTCCAGTCGGGCTTCAGCCGGGGTCGCCCGTCCGCGCCGACCTCGTCCGCGTAGACGAGGTTCGCGGGCCCGAGCGCCGCAGCGAGGCTCGCGAGGGCGTCCGACGGCAGGACGTCGCCTGGTTCGAGCAGGCAGAGGGCCGTCGCCGCGCCGACGCTCTCGGCAAGCGGCTGGTCGGCACGCCAGGGCGCGAAGGCCACACGCGGATCGGTGCCGAGCGGAGTCCCGGCGGCGCCGACGACGAGGACCTGCGCCGTCCAGGCGGCGTGGGTCTGCGCCGCGAGGCTGGCGAGCGTGCGGGCGAGCGCCGCCGCCTGCCCCGCCCGGAGCGCGATCAGAACGCGGACCGAGACGGTGGCCGCAGGGACCGGCGCGGCCTCCGCACGGAGCGGGGCCCAGGCCGCGTAGTCGGCGAGCGGGGTGACCGCGCAGGCGCCCCGCAGGGTATCGCGGTAGCGCCGGGCATCGCCGCGGGCGCGCTCATAGAGAGCGGCGACCGCCCGGAACGGACGCCGCCGCAGCGCCTGGAGCAGCAGCCCGGCATCGCTGCGCCGGCCGACGCGGTCGAGGCGGAAGCCAGGCGGGACGGCGAGCCGGATCCCGGCGGTACCCGGCGGGATCAGCCCGAGCCAGTGCGCGCGCGCACCGCCCGGCAGCACGAAGTCCTGTGCCGTGCCGTCGCCTGCCAGCGCGCGCAGGATCGGGCGCTCGGGGCGCGCGGCGGGGTCGCTGCGGTAGCTGAGCACGATCCAGCCGGCGAGGCCGCCGGGCAGGACGAGGCGAAGCTCGAAGGGGCAACCGGGCGGGGCGTCCGCCGCGGGCTCCAGCCGGAAGGGGACGGCACGGCCGGCCCCGCTCAGGCCCGCGACGCCGTCGGCCTGCGCGGGCACGCCCTCACTGGGCGGCACCGCTCTCGCCGCCCTCCTGGGCGGCCGCCGCGGGAGCCTTGCGGCGGGGCTTCGGCTTCAGCGGTCCCTTCGGCGCCCCGGCCTTGCCGATGCCGGCCATGATCTCGTAGTCCTGCACCATCCCGGCCGGGACGACGAGGCCGTCCTCCACCGTCGAGCCGAACCCTTGAGCCTCGCCGGGCGCGACCGTGACGGTCATGCGCTGCTGGCGGGTCGTCACGGTCTTGTCGTCGTGGCGAATCTGGAAGGTGATCGGCACGTCGAAGCGCCCCGGGGCGCCGCCTGGCCCGAGCAGCACCCGCACCTCCGCGCCCACCTTGACCCGCACCGTGCCGTCGGCCTGCGGCGTGCACTCGCGGGCGAGGCGGCCGAGCGTTGCCTGCGAGCGGATGCTGCCGGCTGCGCCCTCCCCGCGGCCGCCGAGCGTCTGCATCGCCGCCCCCCCTTCCGGCACGTCCACGGTCGGGCAGTAGGCCGCCTCGGGCTCGGGCGCGCGGGAGGGCGGCACGGTGGTGCCGCCGTATTTCAGGAGGTTGGAGAAGATGTTGCCCTCCTCCGCCGGAGGGGCGGCCCGGGGTGCACCCTGCGCAAAGGCACCAGGTGCGCCGAGCGCGAGAAGTGCGAGCAGGGAGCCGAGCCGCGCCAACCGTCCGTTCATAGCTCGTCCCGCGATCCTACTTGAGGCTGTCGAAGCCCGCGCCGAACCCCTTCATCGACAGCGGGATGCCGACGCCCTCCTCGGGCGTCTGGAACACGATGAAGGTCGCTTGGCTGCCACCCTTGAACCGGGCGAGCAGGCCGTCGTCCATCACCACCTCGGCGACGCAGCCCGTGGTCAGGCAGCGCACGAAGCCGGCGCGGCCGATATCGGCCTGGTCGATCTTCAGGCCGAGGCCGGAGGGCAGCAGCACGCCGAGCGGGGCCACCACGCGCAGCAGGTAGCCGCGGTTGTCGGCGGTCTTCAGCACGATGACAACGAGGGTGAGGTTCGGGCGGTCCTCGGCGGCGAGGTACTGCACCAGGGCGCACTGCTCGGCCTTGGCACCGGCCGGCGTCTCGCAGCGCAACTGCCAGTCGTCGAAGGTCTTGCGCACCATGCCCTGCGCGCCGGCCGGCGCGGTGGCTGAGAGGCCGGCCAGGGCGGCCAGACCGAGCGCGCCGAGAAGGCGCCTGACAGGACCGAGCCGCACGCGTCGTGGCACCAGCCAACCTCTACCCGGAAGCGTCCCGGGGGACGCGGACAACGGCGAAAGCCGCGCGTTGGGACCATGCGGGACCGCCCCTGTCAAGCGACGGGCGCCGTCCTATTGTTGCCGCAAAGCGCTATCGCGGGCCTCCGGCCACGCTTACAGATGGCTCTTCGCGAAACCGTCCGGGATCGGCCTCATGCGTCCGCTGCGCGCGCGTCTCCTCCTCACCCTTCTGGCGCTCGGCGCATCGCCGGCCGTCGGGGCGTGGGCCCAGGGGCTCCCGATCGGGGAGACCACCTATATCGAGCGCTCGCTCAACCGCGACGGCCCGCTCGTCGTCGAGCACCCGCCGGTCGAGCGGAACCCGTACGGGCGCCGCGGGGGCGATGCGGCCATCGCGGGCTTCTGCCGGGACGGGGGCTTCGTCCGCCGCCGCGACCAGTTCGGCAACCCGACCATCGTGCGCCAGCGCGAGATCTGCGACAGCGTCGCGCCCCGCACCCTGATGCCCGGCGAGGTCGAGCAGCGCCCGACCTGGCCGGCCGAGCGCCCGGCGGCCGTGCTGCGCGCCAAAGGCTGAGGCACTCCGACAAAGGCACTTCGCCTCTTGCACTCGGGCCGAGACACTCGGGCCGAGACACTTGGGTCGTGGCCCGGAACCGATGGACCGGCCTCAGCCGTAGCGGTGCAGGCCGGCTCCGTGGCGCTTCAGCCAGGCCTCGGCCGCATCCACGTTCGGGCAGAGTTCTCCGACGAGCCGCCAGAACCGGTCGGAATGGTTCATCTCGCGCAGATGCGCCATCTCGTGCGCCACGAGGTAGTCGAGCACCAGCGGCGGGGCCAGGATCAGGCGCCACGAGAAGTTCAGCTCGCCCCGCGCCGTGCAGGAGCCCCAGCGGCTGCGTGTGTCGCGGAGCGTGATCCGGGCCGGTCCCTGGCCGAGCCGCTCCGTGTGGTGGGTGATCGAGAGCTTCAGGTCGCGCAAGGCCTCCGCCTGCAAGAACTCGCGCGCGCGCCGCGCGACGTGCGCCTCGCCGCAGGAGACCGAGAGGACGGGCCCGTCCGGGCCGGCCTCGATGCGTGTCGCGCCGCTGCGCCCCTCCCTCCGGACGATCGCGTGCATCACGCCCCGCAGCGGAAACAGGGCGCCCTCCGCGAAAGCCACCCGCTCCGGCAGCTTGGCGAGCCGCGCGGCGATCCAGCCGCCGTGGCCGGCAGCAAAGCGCTGGGCTGTGGCCAGGGCCGTGCGGGGCGGTACCGTCATCACCACCTCGCCGGTCGCCGCCGAGACGCGAAGCGTCAGCCGCCGCGCGCTGTCGCGGCGGCGCAGGAGAATCCGGAAGGTCGCGCCTTCGTGATCGATCGCGATGTGGTCCGGGTCGGGGGCCGACGCGGACCGCCGCAGTAGGGCGAGAAGCATGGCCGCACTGTAATCCGCCTGCGCGCGCTTGGCACGGGCCGCGCGGGCCCGGCCTTGCCAAGCGCTCTGGATAACCGTTCGGCCCGGACACGCGGCGAAGTTCGGCGATCGGATACAGGAGATCTTAACGGGTCGGTGGGATGACGACTGTGTCGGATCCTGGGTTGTCTCCGACGTCTGTTTACCACCCACGGCTTGCAATACCGGCGAAGATTATCCCGTGTGCTCGATGCTCCCTCCGATGGTTTCGGCCCGCGCATGCAGGCGCCCGGCCCTCGGCCGGGCGCTGCCGACGTTCGGGGCTTGCCGATCCGGGGTGACGGCGATCGAGTTCGCCATCGCCGGCCCGATCCTGATCATCGCGATGCTGGAGATCCTGCAGGGCGGGCTGTTCCTGTACAGTTCGGCCGCCGTGGAGCGGGCCACGGTCGCAGCCGCCCGGGCCATTCAGGTCGGCAGCCTCGACGCGAACAAGGCGGGGACGGCCGCCAGCTTCCGCGAGAAGGTCCTCTGCCCCGCGCTGATGCCGGGCATGCCCTGCGGCAACGTCGTCACCAATCTCCAGAGGGCCGACATGGACGGCTCCGGCTACGGCGCCTTCGTGAAGCCGGACCTGAGCGGCCTCGTCGCCGTCTCGATGAACAACAGCCAGACAAGCTACTGTCCTGCTGCGGCCGGGGCCTATCAATACCTGCAGGTCTTCTACGCGATACCGCTGTTCAGCCCGATCTGGCGGAGCACGGTCGGCCAAAGCTGGAACGGCCAGACCGTGGCCTTCGTGCGCGCCGCGGCGGCATTCCGCAACGAGCCCTACACGGGCGGCAGCTTCGTCGGCACGGGTTGCTGAGCCGTGATGACCGCGCGCCTCCTCGCCCCACGCCGCACCGGCCCCGGACACCTCCGACCCGTCCTTCGCGCCTGGCGGGCCGACCGGCACGGCGTCGCGGGACTCGAGATCGCCTTCATCCTGCCGATCCTGCTCGTCCTGGCGCTCGTGGCCTTCGATCTCGCCCGCTACACGATCTACGTGCGCAAGGCCCATCTCGCCGCCGCCACGATGGCCGACCTCCTCGCGCGCGCAGATCCGGACCCGGCGCTCGGCAACAGCACCGGCCGGCTCACCTGGGCCAACCTCGACTCGGTGTTCCGGACGCAGCTCGTCGTCTTCCCCGAACTCATGAAGGAAGCGCAGATCCGCAACGAGTGGGTCTGGAGCACGGTGCGGGCATCCCTGTCCGGGATCCAGTTCAAAACTCAGTCGGGCTGCCAGAGCAACTGCACCTACACGGCCTACGTGGCCTGGACCGCGGGCCAGGGCCGCCCCTGCGCGACGCCCCTGACCGGGGCCGCGACGGCGGCGCAGCCGAGTCCCTCGACGCTCCCTTCGGACATCTTCGGGCCCGGCTTCCTGGTGGTGGCCGACCTGGTGTTCGAGTACCGGCCGCTATTCCTGCGTTCGGTCGTCGGTACCGTGACGGTCCGACGCTCCTTCTACGCCCCTCCCCGCTACGTCTCCTCCATCGTCTACGACCCGACCGCGAGCGCCGGCAACGCCTGGGTCTGCGTCGTTCCTGCCTGAGGTCACGATGTCGTCTGCGCCCAATCACCAGGGCCGCCTCGCGCGGGCCCTCACCCGCCTCGGTCGAGGGATCGCGCATCCCCTCGGCCGCCGCTACGCCGGGGACCGGCGCGGGAACGTCCTCATCATCTTCGGACTGAGCGCGCTGCCCCTGATCGGCAGCCTCGGGGCCGGCGTCGAGTACCTGCGCAAGGTGAACTACCGCGCCCGCCTGGACGACGCCGCCGACGCGGCGGCTATGGCGGCGATCACCACGGCGCGCGACTACATCTCGACCAACCCGAACAACCAGGCGGACCCGACCGCGGACGCGATCACCCGCGGCAAGGCGCGCGCGGAGGCGGTGTTCCGCGCCAACGCGGCCTCGACGCTCGGCGCCCTCTCGGTGACACCGACGATCAATCTCGCGCGCAGCGGGCAGGACCTGACCGCATCGGCAGGGTATTCGACCACCTTCCCCTCGCCCTTCGGGCGCCTGCTCGGCAACGTTGCCGCCTCCAGCCTCAACGTGGTCGGAACATCCACCGCCAACCTGTCGCTGCCGATCTACGCCGACTTCTACCTGCTGCTCGACACCTCCGGCTCGATGGGTCTGCCGACGAGCGCGGCGCAGCAGGTCTCCTTCGCCAAGCTGAACCCCGACATGGCGGATTCCAAGGGCAACAACTGCGCCTTCGCCTGCCACTTCCCGAGCTTCAAGGGCTACGACCTCTCGAAGGCCAACAACATTGAACTGCGCATCGCGACGGTCGGCAAGGCGGTCTCGCAGCTCATCGACACGGCCAAGTCGAAGGCGACCCTCGACAAGCAGTACAGGATCGGCCTCTTCCCGTTCGTCAGCTACATGGAGACCGCGGCCGACCTGACCCAATCGCTGGACAGCTTGAAACCCTACGCCAACAGTCTCGAATCCTACATGGACGTCGGCGATTCGACCCAGTTGCGGGGGAGTGGCGGCACGCATTTCGACAACGTGATGCCCGACATGAATAAGAAGATCACCCGCATCGGCGACGGGTCCACCTCGGCCAAGGCGAAGCCGTTCGTCTTCCTCGTCACCGACGGCATGGCAAACACGCAGTACTATTACGGTACCGCAGCGAAATACGATGTAAAGAAATGGACAGGCTCGTACTCGAACCTGATCGATCCCAGCCTGTGCACGCCGCTGAAAAATCGCGGCATCACGATCTCGATCCTCTACATCCCCTATTTGCCGATGGCGCAGCCGTTCAACGACAACGTCGGATATGAGAACATCCGGGTGAACAGCCTCATCCCGAATGTCCCGAGCGCGCTTCAATCCTGCGCCTCACCGGGCTTCTTCCGGACCGCCAGCGACGCCACGCAGATCACGACGGCGCTGAACGCCATGTTCAGCGACGCGGTCGCCGCTGCGCGCCTGACCCAGTAGGCAGTTCACGCGACCCGGCGTCGAGGCCGATGCGCGGTTTGCCGTCGCGGCGGGTCACGCGCTCGAACATCTCGCAACCTGCTGCAATCGAGCGGGCATGGGGCGCGTAGGCTGCCGGGTTCGTCGGGTTCCGCACAGCGTGGCGGGTGAGATCGGCGGCGATGCGCGCCGACGCGATCAGCGCGCGGCCGCCCTCGTACCGAGAACAGGCCAGATCCATCGGCTCCCCCCGGGCGTGACGATGGTCCCAGGCCAACACATCGAAGCCTCCCCCGGACTGGCGAAACCCGGGGCGGCCCAACCCCGTTCCCCTGCCGAGAGGTGGTAGACGCTCGGTCCGACGTTACTTCGACCTTTTCCGGACCTCGTCCGGACCTGTTCCCGTGCGCCGCGACGACCCGAGATGCCCGACAGCGATCCGTCCCGTCTCCTGCGCGACGCGCGCCACCTGCGCCTCGACACCTTCGTGCGCCTGCGCTGGCTCGCCATCGCCGGCCAGAGCGCGGCGGTGGTGGGGGCTCAGTTCGGGCTCGGCCTGTCGCTGCCCTTCGGCTGGTGCTTCCTGGCGATCGCCGCCTCATCCTGGCTCAATCTCGGCCTGCGCATCCGCTTCCCGGCGAGCTACCGGCTCAACGACGACGCGGCGGCTCTGCTGCTCGCCTTCGACATCGTCCAGCTCGCCGTTCTGCTTTTCCTTACCGGGGGCCTACAGAACCCGTTCTCGCTGCTGTTCCTCGCACCCGTCCTGATCTCGGCGACCGCGCTCCCGCCGGAGCGGACCCTGGCGCTGGGCCTCCTCGCGGTCGGGCTCGCGACGCTGCTCGCCCTCGTGCACCGGCCGCTGCCCTGGTTCGCGGACGGGCGGATCGAGCTGCCCTTCCTGTACGTCTCGGGGGTCTGGACCGCGATCCTGCTCGGCACCGCCTTCACGGGGGTCTACGCGTGGCGGGTCTCGGAGGAGACGCGCCAGCTCGCGCAGGCGCTCGCCGCGACCGAATTGGTGCTCGCCCGCGAGCAGCACCTCTCGCAGCTCGACGGGCTGGCGGCGGCCGCCGCGCACGAGCTCGGCACGCCGCTCGGCACCATCATGGTGGTGACGAAGGAGTTGGTGCGCCAGCTCGGGCCCGCGGCGACGCCCGCCGTGCGCGAGGACCTCGACCTGCTGCGCGAGCAGGTCGATCGCTGCCGCGGCATCCTCGGCAAGCTCACCTCGCTCGGAGCCGACGGGGACGGCGGCAGCTTCCTCGAGACGGTGACGCTCGCCCAGGTCGTCGAGGAACTCGCCGCCCCGCAGCGGGCGCTCGGCGTCGTGCTCGACGTGACGAGCCGGGGCGAGGGACCGGAGCCCACCTGCCGGCGCAATCCCGGCGTGATGTACGGGCTCGCCAACATCCTCGACAACGCGATCGACTTCTCGGAGACGCGGGTGACGCTGGAGGCGCGCTGGACGCTCGAGAGGGTCTCGCTGGAGATCCGGGACGACGGGCCGGGCTTCTCCTCCGAGGTGCTGCTGCGGGCGGGCGAGCCCTACGTCACCACCCGCAGCCCGGAGCGACGGGACGACGGCGCCTGGAACCGCGGCGGGCTCGGGCTCGGGTTGTTCATCGCCAAGACCCTGATCGAGCGCTCGGGCGCGCAGATCACCCTCTCGAACGCGGCCGGGCCGGGCAACCACGGCGCGGTGGTGCGGATCTCCTGGGCGCGTCACATCTTCGAGCGCGGCGCCGCGCCGCGACTTTCCCCCGAACTTACCCGCTCCTCCCCCCTCCCGACAGGTGATGCCGCACCTATATAAAGCGCTATCAGAACAGCGAATTCGAAAGGAAGCGTCCCCATGCTGACGCAGAGCGGAACCGCGACCCCCGGGCCCGAGGCCGACCCGTTGGCTGCCTTCACCGACCGCAGCCTCCTGATCGTGGACGATGACAAGCCCTTCTCGACCCGCCTCGCCCGCGCGATGGAGAGCCGGGGCTACGAGGTGCAGGTGGCCGAGAGCGTGGCCGAGGGCGTCTCCGCCGTGGAGAGCCGCGCGCCGGCCTTCGCGGTGATCGACATGCGCCTCGGCGACGGCAACGGGCTCGACGTGATCGCACGGCTGAAGGAGCAGCGCCCCGAGGCACGGGGCGTGATCCTCACCGGCTACGGCAACATCGCGACCGCGGTGAACGCGGTGAAGCTCGGTGCCTTCGACTACCTTGCCAAGCCCGCCGACGCCGACGAGATCCACGGCACGCTGATGGCCCAGCCCGGCGAGCGCGCGGACCCGCCGGAGAACCCGATGTCCGCCGACCGGGTCCGCTGGGAGCACATCCAGCGCGTCTACGAGCTCTGCGGGCGCAATGTCAGCGAGACGGCGCGACGCCTCAACATGCATCGCCGCACGCTCCAGCGCATCTTGGCGAAACGCGCCCCGCGCTGAACCGGCCAAGCGCACCTCGCGCAGAATTGGCCCGACGCAGCGGAGGCCCGGCCTCGGACGCATTGGAGCCGGGCCTCCGTCGCAAACGAGGACCACGCGCGGAGGCGGTTGCGCAGCCCGCGCGAAACACGCTACCTGCCGCGGCACGAAGCCGGTTGACTCGAACCGGAGACCGCCGGAAGGGCCTGCCCCGTGAACACCCGCAACCTGATCACGATCGTCAGCATGATGGTGCTGGTCGGGACGGAGGTCTTCGCCGTGGCCATCGCGGCGGGCTGGGCGCTGGCGGGCCTGCTCGACCTCGGCGACCGGGTCGGGCACGTGCTCATGGTCCTGTTCAGTCTGGTGGCGGTGTGGGTGATGGTGCAGCTCTGGCGCCGCGCCACCAGCATCGAGCCCCTGCGCGGACCGGCCGCCCGCTGAGCCCGGAGACCTCACCCCTTCGCCGACGAGCAGGAATGCCCGGTATTCCGGGGATACTCGATCGAGCAATCGACAGCCCCTCACCGGTTCGGCTAAATCGTCGCGGACCTCAGCCACAGACGACGCCGAGCGGCCGGTAGGCAAAGCCCGCGGATGAGCACCCCATCATGAAAGCCCGCATCATCGTCACCCTGAAGACAGGCGTGCTGGATCCTCAGGGTAAGGCGATCGAATCCGCTCTGAAGTCCTTCGGCATCGACTCGGTCGATGGCGTCCGGCAGGGCAAGGTCTTCGACCTCGAGGTGAACGCGACGGACCGCGCGGGCGCCGAGGCGACCCTGAAGGCGGCCTGCGAGAAGCTCCTCGCGAACACGGTCGTCGAGAACTACGCCATCGAGCTCGGCTGATGCGCGCGGCGATCGTCACCTTTCCGGGGTCCAACCGCGACGGCGACGTCGCGCGGGCGCTGCGGCTCGCCGGTGCCGAGGTGGAGCACGTCTGGCACGCCGATACGGCGCTGCCCGGCGGCACCGACCTCGCGGTGCTGCCCGGCGGCTTCTCCTACGGCGACTACCTGCGCTGCGGGGCCATCGCGGGCCGCGCGCCGGCCATGGACGCGGTGCGGGCCCACGCGGCCCGCGGCGGTCTCGTGCTCGGCATCTGCAACGGCTTCCAGATCCTGTGCGAGTCGGGCCTCCTGCCCGGCGTGCTGATGCGCAACGTCAACCGCCGCTTCATCTGCCACCGTCAGACCTTGCGGGTCGAGCGGGCGGACACGCGCTTCACCAGCGCCTACGAGGCCGGCCAGGTGATCGACGTCTGCGTGGCGCACGGTGAGGGCAACTACTTCGCCGACCCCGAGACGCTGGCCCGGATCGAGGGCGAGGGCCGCGTGGCCTTCCGCTACTGCGACGCGACCGGCGCGCTGACGGTCGATGCCAACCGCAACGGCTCGATCAACGCGATCGCCGGCATCTACTCGGAGCAGCGCAACGTGCTCGGCCTGATGCCCCACCCGGAGAACTTCGTGGAGGGTCTCGTGGGCGGCACCGACGGGCGCGGGTTGTTCCAGAGCCTCGCGGCCTGACTTTTCGCGCGCATCCTTAACCACGCGTTAGGGTTTCGGAGTCATCAATCGCGTAGTCCAGATGGTCTGGATGTCGAGTGGATCTTTCATCCGCTCTGTTTGATGCCTCCCTGACGACTCATCCAAGCCGCTCCTTACGGGGCGGCTTTTTTCTTTGGATTCCGCCGCGCGATCCCCCTCCCGTACGGCGGGAAAAAGCGACGCGCACATGGAAAAAC
>NZ_LSIX01001022.1:0-6003 GCF_001556475.1 Methylobacterium sp. CCH5-D2
TCCAGGCCCGGATCGAGGAGGCCGCGGGGCTCGCCGCCGCGATCGAGCTCGACGTGGTCGAGGCGATGCCCGTGACGCTGCCGCGCATCCGGCCCTCGACCTATCTGGGCAAGGGCCGGGTCGAGGAGATCGCCGGCCTCGTGCGCGCCCGCGAGATCGGCCTCGTGGTGATGGATTGCGCCCTCTCGCCGGTGCAGCAGCGCAACCTCGAGAAGGCGTGGGGCGCCAAGGTCATCGACCGCACCGGCCTGATCCTGGAGATCTTCGGGCGCCGCGCCTCCACCCGCGAGGGCACGCTTCAGGTCGAGCACGCGCACCTCGCCTACCAACGCTCGCGCCTCGTGCGGTCCTGGACCCACCTCGAGCGCCAGCGCGGCGGCTTCGGCTTCCTGGGCGGCCCCGGCGAGACCCAGATCGAGGCCGATCGGCGCATGATCCAGGAGCGCATGACCCGGATCGAGCGCGACCTCGACGCGGTCACCCGCACCCGCGGCCTGCACCGGCAGAGCCGGGCGCGCGTGCCCTACCCGATCGTGGCGCTGGTCGGCTACACGAACGCCGGCAAGTCGACGCTGTTCAACGCGCTCACCAAGGCGCAGGTGGTGGCGCAGGACATGCTCTTCGCCACCCTCGACCCGACCGCGCGCGCCACCAAGCTGCCGCACGGCGAGACCGTGATCCTCTCCGACACGGTGGGCTTCATCTCCGACCTGCCGACCTCGCTGATCGCCGCCTTCCGGGCGACGCTGGAGGACGTGATCGAGGCTGACATCCTGCTGCACGTGCGCGACGTCTCGCACGGCGACACGGAGGCCCAGGCCGAGGATGTGGGTCAGGTGCTGCGCGAGCTCGGCATCGAGGACGCGGCGGACCGGGTCATCGAGGTCTGGAACAAGGCCGACCTCCTCGACGCGGACGAGCGCACCCGCCTGCTCAACCTCAGCCGCAAGGGCAACACGACCCAGCGCAACGACCGCGACAGCGCGGCGCCCGTGCTGGTCTCGGCGGTCACCGGGGAGGGGCTCTCCGCGCTGACCAGCCGGATCGAGGCCCGGATCGCGCGTTCCCGCTCGACCTTCGCGGTGGTGCTGCCGCCCGAGGACGGAGCCGCGCTCAACTGGCTCTACGAGAACGCCGAGGTGCTCGACCGGCGCATGGAGGAGGGCGGCACGCTGCATCTGGCCGTGCGGGTCGCGCCCGAGAAGGAGCCGCGCTTCCTCAACCGCTTCGGCGCGGCCCGCCGCCTCACCCGAGCCGAGTAGGCGGCCGATGCGCGGCGCGCAGCACGCCCGCGCCGCCCGGCGGCTGATGCAGGCCGCCAACGGCGGGCGCCTCCTCGCCCTGCGGGTCGTCATCGTGCTCGTGCTGCTGATGGCGGCGCAGGCCTATGACGGCTCGCTGCACCAGCTCAGCCACTGGGTCATCCTCGTGCTCTACGCGGGGAGTTCCGTCTGGTTCGCGCTGGCCGAGCGGGGCGGCGGGCGTCGGGCCGACAGCTACGCCTGGGCCGGCACGCTGCTCAACGCGGGGCTCGCCGTCTACGTCATCGTCGAGCACCTGCTGGCGGGCGCTGATTCCGCGGGCGCGGCCGACGCGGTGAGCCGCCTGCCCGCCTTCCTGCTGCTGCTGCAGACGGCGCTCAGCGTGCGGGTCTGGCACACGGCGCTCTACGCCGGCATCGTGGCGAGCGCCTGGGGGATCGCGCTGCTGATGGCGGCCGCGCACCCGACCGGCATGCTCGGGCCCCATGTCGATCTCTCCGAGCAGGTGCCGGCGCTCCTCACCTTCACGGCGGCGAGCCTCGTGGTGATCGACGGGATCTCGCGCCTGCGCGGGGCGGTGGCCGAGGCCCTGCGCCTGGAGCACGAGCGCACGCTGCTCGCCCGTTTCGTGCCCGAGGACGTCGCCGAGGACCTCGCCCGCGAGGGCGGCCTCGGCAGCGTGCGCCGCCGCCACGCCTGCCTGATGGTCCTCGACATAAGGGGCTTCTCGCGGCTCAGCGCCGAGCACCCGCCCGAGACCATGGTGGAGGCGCTGCTGGCCTTCCGGGCGCTCGCGCAGGGGACGGTCGCCGAGCACGGCGGCCTCGTCGACAAGTACGTGGGCGACGCGGTGCTGGCCCAGTTCGTGATGGGCGAGCCCGAGGATCAGGCCCGCGGGGCGCTCGCCTGCGCGCGCGCCGTCCGGACGCGGGTCGCGGCGCTCAACCGGGCGCGGGCGCAGGCGGGCCGCTTCCCGCTGCGGGTCGCCGTGGCGCTGCACGCGGGCGAACTCCTCGTCGGCATCTTCGACGACGGCGTGCGGGCCGAGTACACGGTGCTGGGGCCGGCCATGAACACGCTGGCACGGCTCGAGGCGCGCACCAAGGCGGCCAACCTCGACATCGCGGCGTCGGGCGAGTTCCTGCGCCTGACCGGCCCGATCCTGCCCGAGAACCTCACCGTCGCGCCGGTGGAGGACGGCGGCAACCCGCCCCTGTTCGCGGTGGGCGAGGGGCGCCGCCGCATCTCGGCCTGAGGGGAGGCAGAGCGCGCCCTACGGCGTCCAACGGTAGAGCCAGGTCTCGCTCACCGGCCGGTCGCCCCGCCGGAGCTGCAGGCGCAGCTCGCTCGCCCGCTCGCTGCCGGGATCGAGCTCGAAGGCGACGCGGGCCCTGGTCCCCGGCGTCTCGGCCCCCGGATCGGGCAGGAGCTGCTGCCGGGTGATCGTGCCGGGGGCGGCCGAGAGCGCGAGGTCGAGCCCGCCCGCCCCGGCGAGCGCCTCCCCGGCGAAATCGACCAGGAACAGGCGGCGCGAGCCCGCGCTGCCGCGCCCGCCCCGGCTCGCCGCGACGCGGGCGAGCGGCGGCGGCGCGGGCCGGTCCCAGCCCCAGTGCTGGCGGTAGGCGACGCGCAACGCGCCGTCCTTGGGGAGGGTCTCCTTCGGCCGCCAGTAGGCCAGCACGTTCTCGTTGGCCTCCGAATCGCTCGGGATCTCGAGGAGCACGACGCTGCCCTGCCCCCAGTCGCCCTGCGGCTCCAGCCAGAGGGAGGGGCGGCTCTCCCAGTGCTGCACGTCGTCCTCGTAGTCGCGGAAGGCGCGGGCCCGCTGCATCAGGCCGAAGCCGCGGGGGTTCGCGTCCACGAAGGCGGAGATCTGCAGGGCGTCCGGGTTGTGCACCGGGCGCCAGATCTGCTCGCCGGAACCGTTGGCGATGGCGAGCCCGTCGGTGGCGTGCACGGCCGAGCGGGCGTCGTCCACGCTGCGCCGGTCGAGGGGGCCGAACAGGTAGCTCGCCTGGCAGCCGCCGAGGCCGACATGGTCGAGCGGCTGGCGGGCGAAGATCGCCGCCTCGACGTCGCAGATCGTGGCGCGCGCTTCCGGGGCGATGCGGAAGCTGAGCGCCGCGACCGCCGACTCGGACTCGACCAGCGCGTGCAGCACCAGCGGCCCGCCCGCCTCCGGCCGCTCGGCGTAGAGCGCGCGGAACAGCGGGAACTCCTCGCCGCGCGCGTCGGCCGGGCGCAGCGTCAGCGAGCGCGCGGTGACGCCGAGCGCCTGGCCGGGGGCGCAGAGCCGGAAGAACGAGGCGCCCTGGAACACCCCGATCTCGGCCGGGTCGCCGCCCGCGATCCGCGCCCGCAGGCGCAGGCCCGAATGGCCCGCCTCCGGGGCGAGGTCCGGCAGGGCGAGCCCCTCCGCCTGGAAGCGCGAGCGGTCGTAGGGCAGGGGGCGGACCTGCCCGCCCTCCACCAGGAAGAGCTGGACCGGGTGGGTGAAGATCGAGCCGCGGGGCAGGGGTTCCAGGGTCCAGCCGGGATCCTCGCCCTCCCAGACCGCGCGGCCGGGCGCGGTGCGGATCGCCGCGTAGGCGTCGCGGCCGAGCTCGCGCGCGGCGGCCGGCAGGTCGTCGGTGCGCGGCGCGACGTAGGGACCGCGCGCCCGCTCGCGGGCATGGGCGACCAGGGCCTCGCGGTCGAAGGGCGCGCCGGGGCCGGGCAGCGGCGGCGGCTCGGCGGCCCGGGCCGGGCGAGACCCGAGCGCGGCTCCCGCGGCGAGGCCCGCGGCCAGCACCGCGCGGCGGGTCGGGGCGGCGAGGGAGGCTGTGTCGGTCGGCAGGATCGGGCGCCTTGTCGGTAGGGAACGGGAGGTTTGGGCACCTCACTAGCACGCCCCGCGCTGAACCGGCCCTTAAGGATGCGGCGCGGACCCATCGCTCCGGAGCCGCGCCCTCTCGCGGAACGGGCGCGCTCGGACATCTCGGGCGGTCACTCCCGCGTCCTCCCTCCCCCCTCTGCGGGGAAGGGAGGAGCGTCGAGCCCATCCGCCGCCCGGCCCGCGCCGCCCTGCCCTTGCGCGCAGACCGCGAAGCCGCCATCCGTGTCCCGATTCTGACAAAGCCCTGAGGACGAGCGGATGAGCGAGCAGACCCGGCGCAGCCTGACGGCGATCGTGCTGGCGGCCGGCAAGGGCACGCGGATGCGCTCCGACCTGCCGAAGGTGCTGCACCGGATCGCCGGCCGGAGCATGCTCGGCCACGTGCTCGCCGCCGCGCAAGAGGCCGGCGCCGACCGGATCGCCGTGGTGGCCGAGCCCGGCCGGCAGGATGTCACCGCCGAGATCGGGCGGCAGGCGCCGGGCGCCCGGGTCTTCGGCCAGGCCGAGCGCCTGGGCACCGCCCACGCGGTGCTCGCCGCCCGCGCGGCGCTGGAGGAGGGCGACGACGTGGTGGTGGCCTTCGGCGACACGCCGCTGATCACCGGCGCCACCCTGGCGCGGCTGCGCGCGCCGCTGGCCGCGGGCGCCGCGGTCGCGGTGCTCGCCTTCGAGAGCGACGACCCGACGGGCTACGGCCGGGTGCTCACCGAGGGCGGGCGCCCGGACGGCCGCGTCTTGGCGATCCGCGAGCAGAAGGACGCGAGCGCGGCCGAGCTTGCCGTGCGGCTGTGCAATGCCGGGCTGATGGCGCTCTCGGGCGAGCACGCGCTCGGGCTCCTCACGCGCATCCGCAACGACAACGCGGCGGGCGAGTACTACCTGCCGGACGCGGTGGCGCTGGCGGTGGCCGACGGGCTCGACGTCGCGATGGTGCCGGTGGCCGAGGCCGAGGCGCAGGGCGTCAACGACCGCGTGCAGCTCGCCGAGGCCGAGGCCGTGATCCAGGCGCGCCTGCGCCGCGCGGCGATGCTGGGGGGCGCGACGCTCATCGCGCCGGACACCGTTTTCCTGAGCTACGACACGGTGTTGGGTCGCGACGTTGTGGTGGAGCCTCATGTCGTGTTCGACACCGGGGTCGTGGTCGCGGACGGCTGCGTGGTCCACGCCTTCGCGCATCTGAAGGACGTGCGGCTGGAAGCCTCCGTCAGCATCGGGCCCTTCGTCCGCCTGCGCGGCGGGGCGGTGCTGGAGGCGGGCTCCGCGATCGGCAACTTCGTGGAGCTGAAGAACGCCCGCCTCGGCCCCGGCGCCAAGGCCGCCCACCTCACCTATCTGGGCGACGCCGAGATCGGCGCGCGGGCCAACATCGGCGCCGGCACCATCACCTGCAACTACGACGGCGTCTCCAAGCACCGCACCACGATCGGCGCGGGCGCCTTCATCGGCTCGAACTCGGCGCTGGTCGCGCCCGTGACGGTGGGGGCGGGCGCCTACGTGGCCTCCGGCTCGGTGATCACCGACGCCGTGCCGGAGGGGGCGCTGGCGGTCGCGCGCGGCCGGCAGGCGACGAAGCCGGGCTGGGCGGAGGCGAAGCGCGCGGCGCTGCTGGCGAAGAAGGGCGAGGTGAAGAAAGCGTAGGTTTATCAGTATTCTGAACCGGCGATCTCAAGCGCCTGCCGAAGTTGCGAACACGCAGATCGGCAACGTGCTCTCTCTCCCGCGCAGAGGCAGGGCGATCGCACATGGGGGGCCTCTCCTGCCTCGGATCGCGCCTGAACCGCACCGCCCCCCCTCTCCCATAGGGAGAGGGTTGGGGTGAGGGGTATGACCTCACAGGACTGAGCACGCCATCGACGCGCGTTCAGC
>NZ_LSIX01001023.1:0-1521 GCF_001556475.1 Methylobacterium sp. CCH5-D2
ATCCTCGGCGGCCCGGGGCGCGACACGCTGTTCGGCGGCCAGGGGCAGGACGTGATCACCGCCGCGGGCACGGCCGCGGCGATCTACGGCAACCTCGGCGACGACCTCCTGCGCGCGGGCGCGGGCGCGGACACGCTCTACGGCGGCCAGGGCGCGGACACGCTGGTGGCGGGCGCCGGCACCGCCCTGCTGGTGGGCGGGCTCGGGGCCGACCTCTACGTCATGGGCCCCGGCACCGGCCGCGTGCGGATCC
The DNA here is from genome assembly GCF_001556475.1 of Methylobacterium sp. CCH5-D2. Taxonomy (NCBI): domain Bacteria; kingdom Pseudomonadati; phylum Pseudomonadota; class Alphaproteobacteria; order Hyphomicrobiales; family Methylobacteriaceae; genus Methylobacterium; species Methylobacterium sp. CCH5-D2. Next base: position 254 of record NZ_LSIX01001023.1, read on the forward strand.
TCGGCTTCGCGCCCGAGGGCGGGGACCGGATCGGCCTCGGCGGACAGGGCTACGCGCTGGACCGGACCCCGGACGGGGACGCCCGGCTCGTGCTGGCGGGGGGCGGAACGGTGGATCTCGCCGGGATCCGGCCCGAGCAGGTCGGCGCGGGCCTCTTCGCCTGAGGCGCCTCAGCCCTCGCGGTCCGGCTCGCGGGCCGGCGTCTCGCCGCCCGAGGGCCAGGGCTTCAGGCGCGCGGCGGGCGCGTCGTCCTGCGCGGCCTTGCGCCGGCCGAGGCGCCCCCGGAGGCGCCCGCCCAGCACGTGCAGGACGAGGCCGTTGACGAGGAGGGCGACCGCCAGCGTGACGAGCGGCAGCTCCACCAGGAGCAGCAGGGCCACCCGGCCGAGCCTCGCCCCCGCGCTCCCGGGCTCCGCGAACAGGAAGGCCGCGCGCACCAGGGCGTAGGAGCAGGCGGTCGCCAGCGTGATCGTCTCGCGCGACCGGTATTCAGGCTCTTCGCTCACCGACCGGCTCTTCGCGCGCGCAGGGTTGACGGGATCGCCCCACGAATCGCCGGACGGACTGGACCGCCGAGGCTACGCGATCGCGCCCCGGGCGGCAACGGAAGGGGCGGGGCGCGGACGGGGAAGATCAGGTCCGTCATCCAGCTTTACCCGTTGCGCGCAGGCGCCTATGTGGCGGTAGGGCCGTTTCCGGTCGCCCACGCTCCGGGTCATCAGTTCATGCGGTACGATTCCATCAAGCGGATTCTGGTTACCGGCAAGTCGGGCTTCGTGGGCTCGCATCTGTGCGAGCGGCTGCTGGGGCAGGGGCACGAGGTGCTGTGCGTGGACAACTTCTTCACGGGCGCGGGGGAACGTGGCGCACCTGCTCGGGCATCCGCGCTTCGAGCTGATGCGCCACGACGTGACCTTCCCGCTCTACGTGGAGGTGGACGAGATCTACAACCTCGCCTGCCCGGCCTCGCCGGTGCACTACCAGGCCGACCCGGTCCAGACCACGAAGACGAGCGTGGTGGGTGCGATCAACATGCTGCGCCTGGCCAAGCGGGTGAAGGCGAAGATCCTGCAGGCCTCGACCTCGGAGGTCTACGGCGACCCGGACGTGCATCCGCAGCCCGAGAGCTACTGGGGCCGGGTCAACCCGATCGGCTTCCGCTCCTGCTACGACGAGGGCAAGCGCTGCGCCGAGACGCTGTTCTTCGACTACCGGCGCCAGCACGGCATGCCCGTGAAGGTGGTGCGCATCTTCAACACCTACGGGCC
>NZ_LSIX01001024.1:0-1066 GCF_001556475.1 Methylobacterium sp. CCH5-D2
GTGAAGGCCGAGCTCCTGCCCCAGGACAAGCTCGCCGAGATCGCGGCCCTGAAGGAGAGGGGCCCGGTCGCCATGGTCGGCGACGGCATCAACGACGCCCCGGCCTTGGCCGCCGCCAGCGTCGGCATCGCGATGGGCGGCGGCACCGACGCGGCCCTGGAGACGGCGGACGCGGCGGTGCTGAACGACCGCGTCGGCGACGTGGCCGCGCTGGTCTCGCTGTCCCGGGCGACCCTGGGCAACATCCGCCAGAACGTCGCCATCGCGCTCGGCCTGAAGGCGGTGTTCCTGGTGACGACCATCGCCGGCATCACCGGCCTCTGGCCCGCCATCCTGGCCGACACCGGCGCGACCGTCCTGGTGACGGCCAACGCGCTGCGTCTTCTGAGGGCCTGATGAGCTCTTCGTCAGGCTGGGCCGGCCGCATGGCGACCGTGGCCGTGGTCATCCTCGCCTCCACGGCCATCGACCTCGGCGCGAAGGCGGTGGCCGAGGCGTGGCTGACCGAGGGCGTGCCCCGGGGCTTCGTGCCCTTCGTCGACCTGAGCCTGTCGTTCAACCGGGGCATCAGCTTCAGCCTGTTCGCGGCGCACGATCCGTCCTCCCTCGCGCTGCTCCTCGCCCTCCAGGGTACGCTCACCTGCCTCGTCATTGCCTGGGCGCTGGCTACGACGGGCACGCTCGAACGTCTCGGGCTCGCCGCGATCGCCGGCGGGGCGGCTGGAAACTTCCTCGACCGGCTCATCGACGGCGCCGTCACCGACTTCCTCGACCTGCACACCGGCGGCATTCGCTGGTTCACCTTCAACCTGGCCGACACCTGGATTTCCGCCGGCGTCGTCCTGCTGCTCCTCGAAGGCCTTTCCGCGCGACGGAGCCATCCCGGTGCCGGGGAACCAGTCCCATGAGGGGCCCGATTCCGCCGAACCACGGCCACGACAACCTGGCATCAACCCTTCGGGCCCAGGCTCGTGCGCCCACCCCAGCGAGGCCGACATGCTGAAGACGACGACGCTCGGTCTGGCCCTCCTCCTGGCGCTGTCCGCCTGCCAGGACGGCCAGTACG
>NZ_LSIX01001025.1:0-2932 GCF_001556475.1 Methylobacterium sp. CCH5-D2
AACCGATGCCGGGCCCACTACGAGGTCCGGTGCAGGACGCGTGAAGTCTGCCGAGCGGAGGGTGGGAGCGCCGGGCAACGGCATGACCCGCCCCCGCAAGATCGGGGTCGATGCAGGCGAGAGAGAAGAAACCGCGACGACAAGCCGGGCCGGACCGGGCGCAGACGCCTCTTCCGACCCGCGGGACGCCGGGGAACTCGGCATCCGTACGCACAACTCATGGGTTCCGCGGCGTCCCGCGTCTCCCTTCCGGCCATCCCTCCGGCGGTGCCACCCGCGCGGAGCTGAACGCGCGCGGACCATCCGGGGGCGGGCGCTCACGCTGGGGATACCCCGGAAAAACCGCCCGGATCGGGCCGGACGGCCCCGACGGGGCAGGTCCCCCCTTTCCCCGCGGCCGCTTTTCCGGGACAAGCGTCGACCCATGAACATCCTTCTGATCGGCTCCGGCGGCCGCGAGCACGCCCTGGCCTACGCGCTCGCCAAGAGCCCGCTCTGCGCCCGCCTGTTCGCGGCGCCGGGCAATCCCGGCACGGCGCGCCACGGCGAGAACCGGCCGGATCTCGACGTCGCCGACCACGCGGCGGTCCGCGCCTTCTGCGAGGCCGAGCGCGTCGGCCTCGTGGTGGTGGGGCCCGAGGCGCCGCTGGTGGCGGGCCTCGTGGACGACCTCGCGGCGGCGGGTATCCGCGTGTTCGGGCCGACGCGGGAAGCCGCCCAGCTCGAGGGCTCGAAGGGCTTCACCAAGGATCTCTGCGCCGCGTACGGCATCCCGACCGCCGCCTTCGCGCGCTTCGACGCCCTCGACCCGGCGCTCGACTACGTGCGGGCGCAGGGCGCGCCGATCGTGGTGAAGGCCGACGGGCTCGCCGCCGGCAAGGGCGTGACGGTGGCCGAGACCCTCGACCAGGCGGAAGGCGCGCTGCGCGCCCTCTTCGCCGAGCCCGGCGCCGCGGTGGTCGTCGAGGAATGCCTGTTCGGCGAGGAGGCGAGCTTCTTCGCGCTCTGCGACGGCACCCGGGCGATACCCTGCGGCACCGCGCAGGACCACAAGCGGGTCTTCGACGGCGACCGCGGCCCGAACACCGGCGGCATGGGCGCCTACTCGCCGGCCGCGATCCTGACGCCCGCGCTCGAGGCGGAGGTGATGGCGCGCATCATCGCGCCGACGCTGGCCGGCATGCGGGCGCGGGGCACGCCGTTCACCGGCATCCTCTACGCGGGCCTGATGCTGACCGAGGACGGGCCGAAGCTCATCGAGTACAACACCCGCTTCGGCGATCCCGAGGCGCAGGTGCTGATGCCGCGCCTCAGCTCCGACCTGGTGCCGGCCCTGCTCTCGGCCTGCGAGGGCGACCTCACGGGCGTCGCGCTCGAGTTCGACCCGCAGCGGGCGGCGCTGACCGTGGTGATGGCGGCGGCGGGCTACCCCGGCGCGGTGGTGCGCGGGTCCCTGATCCGCGGGCTCGACGCGGCGGAGGCCGACGGGGCGCTGGTGTTCCAGGCCGGCACCCGCCAGGACGGCGAGCGGCTCCTGGCGGATGGCGGCCGGGTGCTCGCCGTCACGGCGCTCGGCGACAGCGTGAAGGAGGCGCAGGCCCGCGCCTACGCGGCGGTCGCCCGCATCGACTGGCCGGAAGGCTTCTGCCGCCGCGACATCGGCTACCGGGCGGTCGCCCGCGAGCTGCTGGAGGGCTGAAGTCCCGGGGATCCCGAAGGGTGTCACACCCTTCGGCGGGGTCCGGGGGCAGAGCCCCGGTCAGCGCATCCGCAGCGCGTAGAGCGTGATCGCGGCTGCGTTCGAGACGTTGAGGCTGCGGATCTCGCCCGTGAAGGGGATGCGGGCGAGCACGTCGCAGCAGGTGCGGGTGCGCTCGCGCAGGCCCCGGCCCTCGGCGCCGAGCACGATGACCGCCGGGCGGGACGGCGTGACGGTGTCGAGATCGACCGCGGCCTCGGAATCGAGCCCGATCCGGGTGAAGCCGCGCTCGCCCAGCTCGATCAGCGCCTCGGCAAGGTTGCGCACGGTGACGAAGGGCACGTGCTCCAGGCCGCCCGAGGCGGATTTCGCCAGCACGCCGGTGGCGCCGGGCGCGTGCCGGGCGGTGGTGACGATGCCGGTGACGCCGAAGGCCGCGGCGGTGCGCACGATCGCCCCGACATTGTGCGGATCGGTGATCTGGTCCAGCGCCAGCAGCAGCGCGTCGTCCGGCAGCTCATCGAGCCCGGGGGCGGGCAGGGGCTCGGCCTCCAGGTAGAGGCCCTGGTGCACCGCGTCGGGCCCGAGCAGCGCGTTGATGTCGTGGGGCCGCACGAGTTCCGGCGTGATCCGCAGCGGGCCGAGCTCGGCCGCGAGGCGGGCGGCGGCGTTCTCGGTGGCCAGCAGGCGGTGCAGCCGGCGCCCGGCGTTGCCCAGCGCCTGCACCACGGGGTGCCAGCCGTAGAGCACGCTGACGCCGTCGGGCCCCGCGGGCCGCTGCGGGCGTCCGGGCCGCCGCCCCTGCGCCGGCCGCGGGACGCGGGGGCGGGCGGGCCTGTCGTCGCGCCGGGTGGTCATACGATCCTCGTCCAAACGGTCTCGTCCGCGACAAACCGGCCGCGGCCGCTTCCGTCAAGCCGCAAACGAACCGTTGCCCTCCGGGACGCACCCGCCTATAGAGGCCCCGGCCCAGCGCCAGCGCCCTTCGTCTATCGGTTAGGACGTCAGCCTTTCACGCTGAAGAGGCGGGTTCGACTCCCGCAGGGCGCGCCACTTGCGTACACCCTTCTGGGCCTCGACGGCGGCCTTCTCGGATTCGACGGCGGTGCGGGCGATCGTCTCGGCGCCCTTCATCACCTCGACCATGGCCGAGCGCACGCTGCCGAGCTGCGCCGTGATGACCTTGCCCTTCTCGACCTCCTGCAGGGTGCCCTCGGCCGAGCGGTTGATGCC
>NZ_LSIX01001026.1:0-1067 GCF_001556475.1 Methylobacterium sp. CCH5-D2
GCCCCCACGAACCCTCGCGTGAAGTAGGGCGCGCCTGAGGCGCGCGACGCCCGGATTGCGCCCGCGAACGGCGCCGTCCGGACTTCCCGACGCGAGGATTCCCGTTCATGTCGACCCGTTTTGCTGCCGCCTATGGCGCGGTGGCGCTGCTTGCCGCCGTCCTGGCGGGGCCCGTGCACGCCCATGAGGGGCACGACCACGGCGCCGCTCCGCCGCCCGTCTCGAAGACCATCGCCCCGCGCGGCGAGGCGCTCTCGGACGCCTTCGAGCTCGTCGCCATCCCGCGCGACGGAACCCTGGCGCTGTTCCTCGACCGCTTCCGGACGAACGAGCCGGTCCCCGGCGCGACCATCGAGGTCGAGACGCCGGACGGTCCCAAGGTCGCGACCGCGACGACCGACGGCGGATACGCGCTACCGGCCCCGTGGCTGTCGAAGCCCGGTCGACACGAACTCGTCGCGACCGTCACCGCGGGCGACGCCGTGGACGTGCTCACCGTCGCAGTCACCGTGCCCGACCCGAAAGCCGTCGCAGCCCCCGCCAAGCCGGCTCCGGCGCAGGCGGCCCTGGCGCGCGTGTCCGAGGTCGCCCACGGTGTCAGGGAGCGCCTGACGGCCAAGGACCCGACCCTCGTGGCCGCGGTCGCCGTCGCCTTCCTGCTCGGTATGCTTGTGACGGCGCTCGCGCGCGGGCGCCGGGGCGCCCCGGCGGTGGCCTTGGTCGCCATCGGCATCACCATCATCCTCGGCACGGCAGCTTTCGCGCACGGCGACGAGGACCATGGCGCACCGGTGCAGGGGGCGGCGCTGATCGAGCCGCGCCAGGGTGGGCCCGCGACCTCGGACCTCGCGCAACGCCTGCCCGACGGCTCCGTCTTCGTACCCAAGCCCACGCAGCGGCTGCTGGTCCTGCGCACCACCATGACCGAGCAGGGCAGCTTCCACCGCTCGGTCGAGCTTCCCGGCCGCATCATCCCGGACCCGAACGCCAGCGGCGTCGTGCAGTCCTCGGTCGGCGGCCGGCTCTCGCCCCCGCCCTCGGGCCTGTTTCCCCGCCTCGGCACCAAG
>NZ_LSIX01001027.1:0-7733 GCF_001556475.1 Methylobacterium sp. CCH5-D2
CTCCCGACCCGGCCTCACGGCCGGCCCACCCTCCCCCGCAGAGGGGGGAGGGAGAGCGTCGGAGCTATCGCCGCAAGCTTTCCAGTGGCACCGGTGCCGCGTGCGGGCGCGTCGCCAGCATCTCGTCGATCAGCGCCAGCACCTCGGCCCGGCCGCAATTGGCGGCGGGCTCGAAGGGCGTCCAGGTCTGGGTGAAGTCGAGACGCTCGAACACGTCGCGGTAGCGGCGCAGCTCCGCCACGGTGAGCGGCACGCCCCGCACGAAGGCCTTGTGGGCCGAGATGGTGCGCGCCCGGCGGAAATCGCCCGGCTCCAGCTCGAACTTCAGCGCGTCGCCGCAGAAGCAGATCTTCCGCGCCCGGTCGAACAGCACCGCGTGGCCGTCGAAATGGCCGGCAGTGCGGTGCAGCTCCAGCCCCGGCAGCGGCTCCAGGAAGTCGTCGTAGGGCCAGGAGACCTGCAAAGCCGCGCTCCAGGTGAAGTCGGCGGCGGGCAGGCAGAGCTCCGGGTCGAAGCGGTCCTGCAACTGCACCAGCGCGCCGTAGGCGTGCGGGTGCGAGGACGAGAGCACCTGCATGCCGCCGAGCCGGGCGATCTGCTCGAGCGCCGCCTCGCTGAAGACCGGGCAGGCCTCGAAGCCCATGTTCCCGTGCTCCGTCCGGATCAGGTAGGCGGAGGGACCGATGCCGGAGACCGGGTCGTTCCAGAAGCGCCAGACGCCCGACTCCAGCTCCTCCCAGTGGCAGGGGAAGGCACCTTGCGCCTCCCGCTCGGTGCGGAAGCGCCAGCCGTCCTGCGGCACGACGTGGCGGGCGTCGAGGCACATCGGGCAGGAGGCGGGCGCCTCGAAATGGCGCTGCCAGAACCCGCAATTGTCGCAAGCGTAGGCGGGCAGCTTCAGGGCGCCCGCGAAGGGCAGGTAACCGGGCACGGAGCGCTCCTCGCGGATAACGGTTCGGGTCTGTTGGCGTGCGGTATCAGGCACCTCGCCTGAACGCAGCCCGGACGAGATGGGGCGGGCCCGACAAAAAACCCGCCGGCCTCGCGGCCGGCGGGTTTTTTCGGACGGGCGCCGCGCCGCCTGGATGTTCCGATCGGGTGCCCCGCCGCCTCAGTGGGCCGGGCTCGGAGCGCCGTGCCCGTCGCGGTCGGGCGCCTCGCCGTGCGGGTGCTTGCCGTCCGGGTTCTTGCCGCGCTTCCGCTCGATCCAGAGCACGAAGCGGCGGATCACCACGTAGAAGACCGGCGTCAGGAACAGGCCGAAGAAGGTCGCGCCGATCATGCCGAAGAACACCGCGGTACCGAGCGCCTGACGCATCTCGGCGCCCGGGCCCGTGGCGATGACGAGCGGCAGGGTGCCCAGGATGAAGGCGAAGGCCGTCATCAGGATCGGGCGGAGCCGCAGCTTGCAGGCCTGCACGGCGGCCTCCACCGGCCCCTTGCGCTCGTTGTTCTCGATGTCGTGGGCGAACTCCACGATCAGGATCGCGTTCTTGGCCGCCAGGCCGATGAGCACGATCAGGCCGATCTGGGTCAGGATGTTGTTGTCCTGGCCCCTGAGCTGCACCCCGAACAGCGCCGCCAGCACCCCGGTCGGCACCACGAGCAGGATCGCCATCGGCAGCGCCCAGGACTCGTACTGGGCGGCCAGCACCAGGAAGACGAGGAGGACGCCCAGCGCGAAGACGTAGATCGCCGTGCCGCCCGCCGCCTTCTGCTGGAAGGCGATCTCGGTCCAGTCGTAGGCGTAGCCGTCCGGCAGGCTCTTCTTGGCGATCTCCTCCATGGCGTCGAGCGCCTGGCCGGTCGAGATGCCGGGCTTGGCCACGCCCTGCACGGGCACCGAGTAGTACAGGTTGAAGCGCTGGACGATCTGCGGGCCCGAGATCTCCCGGATGTTGGCGAGCGTGCCCATCGGCACCAGGGCGCCGGTGGTGGAGCGCACCTTCAGCTGCTCGATGTCCTGCTTCGAGACGCGGAAGGGCGCGTCGCCCTGCACGCGGACCTGATAGATGCGGCCCAGCGTGTTGAAGTCGTTGACGTAGGCGCCGCCGAGCGCCGCCTGCACGGTCGAGAAGACGTTGCCCAAGGGCACGTTCAGCATGCGGGCGACCGTGCGGTCGATGTCGAGGTAGAGCTGCGGCGTGTCGTTGCTGAAGGTGGTGAACACCCGCTGCACGTCGTTGCTCTGGTTGGCCGCGCCCAGCATCTCGCCGACATTGGCCAGCAGCGGGCCGATGGCCGAGCTCTGACGGCTCTCCACCTGCATCTTGAAGCCGCCGCCCTGGCCGAGGCCGCGCACCGGGGGCGGCGGGATCACGATGACCCGGGCCTCCTGGATGTCGGCGGTGGCCTTGATCACGTCGCCGGTGATCACCGCGGCCGAGCGCCCCTGCGCGGCGCGCTCCTTGGCGCCGGCCAGCGTGATGAACATCACGCCCGAGTTCGTGGTGTTGGTGAAGGTGGCGCCGTCGAAGCCCGCGATGATCACCGTGTTGGTCACGCCGTCGATCTTGCGGGCCGCGGCGGCCGCCCGGTTCACCACCTCCGTGGTGCGGTCGAGCGACGAGCCGGAGGGCAGTTGCACCACGCCGATCAGGTAGCCCTGGTCCTGGTCCGGGATGAAGCCCGTGGGCGTCGTCCGGGCGAGGTGGAGCGTGCCCGCGATCACCGCCGCGTAGACCAGCAGCATCGCGATCAGCCCGATCGTGTAGTTGGTCAGCCCGTAGATCGAGCGCGAGTAGGTGTGCGAGAGCCAGTCGAAGCCGCGGTTGAACAGGCCCGCCAGCCAGTTGACGAAGCGCGTGAGGAAGAATTTCGGCCGGGCGTGCGCGTGGTGCGGCTTCAGGAGCAGCTTGCAGAGCGCGGGCGAGAGGGTGAGCGAGTTGAAGGCCGAGATCAGCGTCGAGGCCGCGATGGTGAGCGCGAACTGCTTGTAGAACTGGCCCGAGATGCCGGGGATGAAGGCGGTCGGCACGAACACCGCCGCCAGCACCAGCGCGATGGCGATGACGGCGCCGCCCACCTCGTCCATCGTCTTGTGCGCGGCCTCGCCGGGGGAGAGCCCCTCGGCCATGTTGCGCTCGACGTTCTCCACCACCACGATCGCGTCGTCGACCACGATGCCGATGGCGAGCACCAGGCCGAACAGGGTCAGGTTGTTCAGCGAGAAGCCGAAGGCCGCCATGGCGGCGAAGGTGCCGACCAGCGAGACGGGGATGGCGAGCACCGGGATCAGCGCCGTGCGCCAGCTCTGCAGGAAGACCAGCACCACGATGACCACGAGGCCGACCGCCTCGAACAGGGTCTTGTAGACCTCGTGGATCGACTCCTCGATGAACTCCGTCGGGTTGTAGGCGATGCGGTACTCGACGTCCGGCGGGAAGTTCTTCTTCAGGTTCTCCATCACGTTGCGGACGGAGGCGGCCGCCTCGAGCGCGTTGGTGCCGGGGCGCTGGAAGGCGCCGATGCCGACGGCCGGCGTGGCGTTGAGGAAGGAGTTGGTGGTGTAGTCCTTCTGGCCCATCTCGACGCGGGCGACGTCCTTCACCCGCACGAGCCGCCCGTCGGAGGCTTTGATGATGACCTCGGCGAACTCCTCCGGCGTCTGGAAGCGCCCCTGCGACTGCACGATGAGCTGGAAGGCCTGGCCCGTCGCCGCCGGCGGCGAGTTCAGGGCGCCGGCCGCCACCTGCACGTTCTGCTCCTGCAGCGCCGTGGTGACGTCGGAGGTGGTCAGCCCGTAGGCCGCGAGCTTGTTCGGGTCGAGCCAGATGCGCTCGGCGTACTCGTTGCCGCCGAAGATCGAGATGTCGCCCACGCCGTCGAGGCGCAGCAGCTCGTCGCGGATGTTCAGGTAGATGTAGTTGGCCAGGTAGTTCTGGTCGTAGGTCTTGTTCGGCGACAGGAGGTGCACGACCAGCATCAGGTCGGGCGAGGCCTTGCGCACGGTGACGCCGAGGTTGCGCACGTCCGGCGGCAGCCGCGGCTGGGCCACCGAGAGGCGGTTCTGGACCAGGACGTTCGCGATATCGAGGTTGGTGCCGACCTTGAAGGTGACGGTCAGCAGCATGTTGCCGTCGTTCGTGGAGAGCGACGTCATGTACAGCATGTTGTCGACGCCGTTCACCTCCTGCTCGATCGGCGTCGCGATGGTGGCGGCCACCGTCTCGGCGTTGGCGCCCGGGAAGGAGGCGCGCACCGTCACGGTCGGCGGCACGATCTCGGGGTACTGCGAGACCGGCAGCGTCTCGTAGGCGACGAAGCCGAGCAGCAGGAAGATGATCGAGGTGACCGAGGCGAAGATCGGCCGATCGACGAAGAAGTGGGCAAAGCGCATCGGTCAAACCTCTCGGCCGGCGCCCCGGAAGGGTCCACGCCTCGCGTCACCTGCGGATGGGGTCGGAAACCGGCCCGCGGGGCGTGATCCCCCCGGCCGACCCGGTCAGCTCTTGCTCGGGGGCAGCGTCTGCATCTCGGGCGTCACCTTGGCGCCGGGGCGCACGCGGGCGAGCCCGTTGATCACCACGCTCTCGTCGCCCTTCAGCCCCTCGCGGATCACCCGGTAGCCATCGACCTTGGGCCCGAGCTTCACGTCGCGGGCGGAGGCCGTGCCGTCCTCGGAGACGAGGTAGACGATGCGCTTGTCCTGGTTGGCCGAGATCGCCTCGTCGGGCAGCAGCACGCCCCGGAAGGGCTTGGTGGCCGGCATCGAGACGATGCCGAACAGGCCCGGCTTGATGAAGCCGTCCTTGTTCTCGACGGTGGCGCGCAAGAGCACCGTGCCGGTCTGGTTGTCGACCCGGTTGTCGACGAAGTCGAGCGTGCCCTTGCGGGTCGGCTTCTCCTCGCCGGTGAGCGCGATCATCACCGGCACGCCCTTGCCGCGCTGGGTCTGGCCCATGCCGATGTTGAGGCTGCCCTGATACTTGAGGAACGACTTCTCATCGACCGTGAAGCCGAAATAGATCGGGTCGAGCGAGACGATCGTGGTCAGCCGGGTCTGGTCGGTGATGACGATGTTGCCCTCGGTGACGAGGCGCTGGCTGATGCGCCCGTCGATGGGCGACTTCACTTCCGTGAAGTCGTAGTTCAGCTGGGCGTTGCGGAGCGCGGCCTCCGCGCTGTCCACGTCGGCCTGCGCGGTCTGCGAGGCTTGCCGGCGCTGGTCGGTGACCTGCTCGGAGATGTTGCCGCCCCGCGAGAGCGTCTGGGCACGCTCGAGGTCGGTCTGGGTGAAGGAGAGGCGCGCCTTGGCCGAGGTGAGCGCCGCCTGGGCCTGCTCCAGCGCCGCCTTGTAGGGCCGCCGGTCGATGACGAAGAGCACGTCGCCCTTCTTCACCGTGGCGCCGTCCGTGAACTGGATCTTGTCGAGGTAGCCGGTGACGCGGGCGCGCACCTCGACGAACTCGATCGGGTCGAAGCGGCCGGTATACTGGTCCTGCTCGACGATCTCGCGGACCACCGGCTTGGCGACCGTGACCTTCGGCGGCGGCCCGCCGGGGGCCTGGGCGCGGGCCGGCGCGGCGCCGACCGGGACACCGGCCAGGACGCCGACGAGGGCGGGAACGAGGAAGCTGGCGAGCCGGCTGCGCAGGGCAGGATGCATGACGAGGTCCCTGAGCATCGGCCCGCGGCGCGCGGTGCGGTCCGCGCGCGAGGACGATGCGTGGTCAGAGGAGGCTGGGCGGGTCGGCGGGTTCGAGAGGACGCCGACCTTCACAGTCTTGTGCGCCCCTAGTCCGTTGCGCAGTTCAGAGTTGTGCGACGGCGCACACCACACGCGCGTCGCCGGCGCTGCGGCCGGACTATTCAACGGCTTCACCCGCCGCGTACCAGTCCCTGAAGCCGCCGCGGTAATGCGCCTCGATCGGCAGGCCAGCCTGCTGCGCGGCGTGTAGCGCGTGCACGGAGCGCACGCCCGCGGCGCAGACGAAGACCGGCCGGCGCGCATCCCCCTCGACCAGGGCGGCGAGCGCCTGCGGGTCGAACGCCGAGAGCGGGTGGGTCACCGCGCCCGGGATGTGGCCGTCCCCGTATTCGTGGGCTTCGCGCACGTCGATCAACAGCAGGCTGCCGTCGGCGAGCCCCTGCTTGACCGCGTCCCGATCGAGATCGATCACTCGCATGCGCGCTCCTTCCGGTATGCGGCGCAGCGGCCGCCCGCACGCCGCCGGAATGCGCCGGCGGCGCGGGCGGCGGAACCTGGGTCCTCCGGCAGGATCCCGCGCGGGATCCTGCGGCTGACGCTTTTCCTTATTCGTCAGCCCGCGGGTGCGCAACACGGGCACGCCTGGACGCGCCCGCAGGCCGCACTATCACGGCTCGGACCCTCTCCCGCGTGGAGCCGCCCGTCAGCCATGCCGCCAGCCATGTCGCCAGCGATGCCGCGCCGTGCCCTCGCCGCCCTCCTGGCGCTTCTCTTCGTCCTCCCGCTGTCGGGCGCCCGGGCCCAGCTCGCCCGGACGGCGGACGCCGTGCCGATCCCCTCGGACATCGCCCGCTCCCTGCCCGCGCTCGCCCCGAACGGCATGGTCTCGTCCCAGGAGGCGCGGGCGACGCGGATCGGCATCGCGGTGCTGAAGCAGGGCGGCAACGCCGTCGATGCGGCGGTCGCGGTCGGCTTCGCCCTGGCCGTCACCTTGCCGCAGGCGGGCAATCTCGGCGGCGGCGGCTTCATGCTGGTGCACCTCGCCGAGCGGAACGAGACGGTGGCGATCGACTACCGCGAGACCGCCCCGCGGGCGGCCACCGCCGACATGTTCCTCGGGCCCGACGGCGCCCCCGACCGGGCGGCCTCGACCCGGGGCGGCAAGGCGGTGGGCGTGCCCGGCACCGTGCGGGGGCTGGCCGAGGCGCACCGCCTCTACGGCTCGGGCCGGCTCACCCTGGCGGATCTCATCGCGCCGGCCGAGCGGCTCGCCCGCGAGGGGATCGGCGTCGAGGGGGGCTTGGCCGACTCGCTGCCGCAGGTCGCCGGCATGCTCGGGCGCTGGCCCTCGACCCGGGCGGTGTTCTTCGCGGGCGACCGGGTGCTCGCCCGGGGCGAGACCCTGGTGCAGGCCGACCTCGCCGGCACGCTCCGGACGATCGCCGAGCGGGGCCCGGACGCCTTCTATACCGGCCCGGTGGCCGAGAGGATCGTCGCGGCGGTGCGCGGCGCGGGCGGCATCATGACGGCGGAGGATCTCGCCGGGTACCGGGTGAAGCTGCGCGAGCCGGTGCGCGGGACCTATCGCGGGCACGCGGTCGTCTCGATGCCGCCGCCCTCCTCGGGGGGCATCCACCTCGTGGAGATCCTGAACGTGCTTGAGGGCTTCGACCTCGCCGGCATGGGGGCGGGCAGCGCGCAGGCCTTCCACACGCTGGCCGAGGCGATGAAGCCGGCCTACGCCGACCGCGCCGCCTATCTCGGCGATCCCGACCGGGTGAAGGTGCCGGTGCGGGGGCTGCTCGCCAAGGCCTACGCGGACACGATCCGGGCCGGGATCGATCCCGAGCGGGCGCGGCCCGCCGAGGCGGTGCGGGCCGGCGACCCCGCCCCTTACGAATCCGACCAGACCACGCATTTCTCGGTTGTCGACGCGGCCGGCAACGCGGTGGCCAACACCTACACGCTGAACTTCTCCTACGGGATCGGGCTGGTGGCCGAGGGCACGGGGGTGCTCCTCAACAACGAGATGGACGATTTTTCCGCCAAGCCCGGGGCGCAGAACGCCTACGGGCTCGTCGGC
>NZ_LSIX01001028.1:0-8192 GCF_001556475.1 Methylobacterium sp. CCH5-D2
ATCGTGCCGATGTTGCAGTGCGGCTTGGTACGGCTGAACTTTTCCTTGCCCATAGGGGCCTCCTTATCGTCTGAGTCTGGTTATGAGGACGTTCGCGGTACGCTTCAGGCGTACTTGGCCATTAGGCGTACTTGGCAATGACCTTGTCGGCCTCGCCGCGCGGCACTTCCTCGTAGTGGTCGAACTGCATGGTGAAGTTCGCCCGGCCCTGCGACATGGAGCGCAGGTTGTTCACGTAGCCGAACATGTTGGCCAGCGGCACCATCGCGTTGATGACGTTGGCGTTGCCGCGCATGTCCTGGCCCTGGATCTGGCCGCGGCGGGAATTCAGGTCGCCGATGACCGAGCCGGTGTAGTCCTCAGGGCTCACCACCTCGACCTTCATCACCGGCTCCAGCAGCACCGAGCCGCCCTTCTGGAGCGCCTCGCGGAAGGCGGCGCGGGAGGCGATCTCGAAGGCGAGCGCCGAGGAGTCGACGTCGTGGTAGGCGCCGTCGACCAGCTCCACCTTCACGTCCACCACCGGGAAGCCCGCGAGCACGCCCGCGCCCAGGACCGAGTTGAGGCCCTTCTCGACGCCCGGGATGTACTCCTTCGGCACCGCGCCGCCGACGATCTTCGACTCGAAGGCGAAGCCGGCGCCCGGCTCGTTCGGCTCGACCACGAACTTCACGCGGGCGAACTGACCGGTACCGCCGGTCTGCTTCTTGTGCGTGTAGTCGATCTCCTGACGGCGGGTCAGCTTCTCGCGGTACGCCACCTGCGGCTGGCCGATATTCGCATCGACCTTGTAGGTGCGGCGCAGGATGTCGACCTTGATGTCCAGGTGGAGCTCGCCCATCCCGCGCAGGATGGTCTGGCCCGATTCCTGATCCGTGGAGACCCGGAAGGACGGGTCCTCGGCGGCGAGCTTCTGGAGCGCGATGCCGAGCTTCTCCTGGTCGGCCTTCGACTTCGGCTCGACGGCGATCTCGATGACGGGCTCGGGGAACTCCATCCGCTCGAGGATCACGGCCTTGTTCGGGTCGCACAGGGTGTCGCCGGTGCGGGTGTCCTTGAGGCCGGCCAGAGCGACGATGTCGCCCGCGAAGGCTTCCTTGATGTCCTCACGGTTGTTGGCATGCATCAGGAGCATGCGGCCGACGCGCTCCTTCTTGTCGCGGGTCGAGTTGATGACGTTGGCGCCCGAATCGACCTTGCCCGAGTACACGCGGCAGAAGGTGATCGTGCCGACGTGGGGGTCGTCCATGATCTTGAAGGCGAGCATGGAGAAGGGATCCGAGTCGAGCGGACGCCGGACGGTCTCCTCCTCGGTCTTGAAGTCGATGCCCTTGATCTCGCCGCGGTCGGCGGGGGAGGGCAGGTAGTCGACGACGGCGTCGAGGAGCGGCTGGACGCCCTTGTTCTTGAAGGCCGAGCCGCAGAGCACCGGGTGGAAGGCGCGCAGCTGCACGGCCTTGCGCACCAGCAGGCGCATCGTGTCCTCGCTCGGCTCGGTGCCGTCGAGGTAGGCGGCCATGGCGTCGTCGTCGAGCTCGACACAGGCCTCGACCAGCTTGGTGCGGTACTCGACGGCCTGGTCCTTGAGGTCGGCCGGGATCTCGGTCTCGTTGAAGTTGGCGCCCAGCGCCTCGCCCGACCAGACGATCGCCTTCATCTTGATGAGGTCGATCACGCCCTGGAAGTTCGACTCGGCACCGATCGGCAGCTGCAGGCAGACGGGCTTGCCGGCGACGCGGTCGATGATGTCGGCCACGCACTTGAAGAAGTCGGCGCCGATCTTGTCCATCTTGTTGACGAACACGACGCGCGGGACGTCGTACTTGTCGGCCTGGCGCCACACCGTCTCGGTCTGGGGCTCCACGCCCTGGTTGCCGTCGAGCACGCAGACGGCGCCGTCGAGCACGCGGAGCGAGCGCTCCACCTCGATGGTGAAGTCGACGTGGCCGGGGGTGTCGATGATGTTCAGGCGCTTGTCGCGCCAGAAGCACGTCGTCGCGGCGGACGTGATCGTGATGCCGCGCTCCTGCTCCTGCTCCATCCAGTCCATCGTGGCGGCGCCCTCATGGACCTCGCCGATCTTGTGGGACTTTCCGGTGTAGTAGAGGATCCGCTCGGTCGTCGTGGTCTTGCCGGCATCGATGTGGGCCATGATGCCGAAGTTGCGGTAGTCCTCGATCGCGTGCGTGCGGGGCATCGGGGTCTCTCCGGATAGGGGCGGACAGGCGCACCCCCTTGGGTGCGCCTCAGCGAATTACCAGCGGTAGTGCGAGAAGGCGCGGTTGGCCTCGGCCATCCGGTGGGTGTCCTCGCGCTTCTTCACGGCGTTGCCGCGGTTGTTGGCGGCGTCGAGGAGTTCCGCGGACAGGCGCTCGACCATGGTGCGGTCGTTGCGCGAGCGGGCGGCCTGGATCAGCCAGCGGATCGCCAGCGCCTGGCGGCGCTCGGTGCGCACCTCGACGGGGACCTGGTAGGTCGCGCCGCCGACGCGGCGGGAGCGGACCTCGATCGCCGGGGCGACGTTGTCGAGGGCGGCGCGGAAGACCTCGATCGGGTTGGCGCGGGCGCGGTTCTCGACGATGTCGAAGGCGCCGTAGACGATCCGCTCGGCGGTCGACTTCTTGCCCTCGTACATGATCGAGTTCATGAACTTCGTGAGGACCACGTCACCGTACTTCGGGTCCGGGATGATCTCACGCTTCTCGGCAGAGTGACGACGGGACATTGTTTGTGACTTTCGAAAAATATGATCTTAAGCGCCTCACGCAGGCCGCCTTTCTCCTCTGGAGCGGCAGCATCCTTGTGAGGCCGTGGAAAGCAGTCCGGCCTTGGTCCGAAAAAACTTACTTCGGACGCTTGGCGCCGTACTTCGAGCGGCGCTGCTTGCGGTTCTTGACGCCCTGGGTGTCGAGCACGCCGCGCAGGATGTGGTAGCGCACGCCCGGAAGGTCCTTCACGCGGCCGCCGCGGATCATCACCACGGAGTGCTCCTGAAGGTTGTGGCCCTCGCCCGGGATGTAGCCGATGACCTCGAAGCCGTTGGTCAGGCGGACCTTGGCCACCTTACGCAGAGCCGAGTTCGGCTTCTTCGGGGTCGTCGTGTAGACGCGGGTGCAGACGCCGCGCTTCTGCGGGCAGGCGTTCAGCGCCGGCACCTTGTTGCGGCTCCGCTGGATCTTGCGCGGCTGCGCGATCAGCTGGTTGATCGTCGGCATTCTCTGCCCTCTTCCTGCGGATCGCCTGCCGGGCGATCCTGTCCCGTCGTGACGCCCCTCGCGGGGCTTGGTGTGGCGGCCGCGGCTAAAACCTTGGCCGTCACGTCGCAAAACGAATATGCGCCAGGGGTCGCGAAACCCTTGGCGCGCTGTCGGCAGAGGAGCACGACCGGTACAGGCGCGCTCGTACCTACGGATCTGACGAAGCGTCAGGCGATGTGAGCCTCCGGAGCCTTTGGGCGCGATGGCGGAGCGGTGAAATTCCGTCCGCGGCAGCCCTGTGCCGTCCGAAGTGGCGCGCTTCTAGACGCGCCAGGGCCGGTCGTCAATGCATGAGGCTGCGTTTTCTCGTCCCTGTGGTCCGTTAACGCGCGGTTTCCGGGCGCCCCCTCCCCGCTCTGGGACGGTACGGACCGGTAACGCTCACCAATGATTAAAGCGACTCGGCGAAATGTCCGGATCGCGGGGCGCCGTCGTGAGCGCGCCGGATGCGTTCAGCGTGCCAGGGTGATGCGTATGGGTCTCGTCTCGACGGCGTCCGACAACGTGGTTCCGTTCCGCCGCCCCCTGAAGACCCCGGCCGCCGTGCTCGGCGACGGCGTCCGCGAGGGCCAGATCCGCCGCCGCAGCGAGCAGCGCAGCCTGATGGACGCGGTCTACGCGGGCGGCAGCCTGCTGGTGGCGGCCGAGGATCGCGAGACCAAGGTCACGGCCTCGCGGCTGCAGGTCTACGGCTTCCTCGGCATCGAGGAGGTGCTAGAGGACGGCACGCGCCGCCGTCTCCGCCCCTCCGAATCGGTGCGGGCCAAGGGCGACCGGCCCTGGCGCCTCTCCAAGCCCGCCTTCGGTGCCCTGGCGGTCACGGTCCCGGCGATCGACGACTTCCTGTTCGAGCCCACCGGCCACCGCGCCTGAGTCGCGGATCCCAAAGGTCGAGACCTTTGGCGGGTCCAGGGCGGAGCCCTGGTCGGCGAAGCTACCAAGCTCGGGGCCAAGCTCGGGGCTTTGCCCCGAGGCCCCGCCTGCAGCGCCTTTAGGCGCCGAAAGGGCCTGATGCCCTTGGGGATCCCCCACATGAAGAAGCCCGCCGGACCAGCGGTCCGGCGGGCTTCTTCATGTCCGGCTTTGCCGGAACTATGGCCGGCGCCTGGCTCAGGCCTCGCCCTCGTCGAGGTCGTCGGCGGTGGGCGTGGCGTTCTCGAGGATCTTGTCGGCGACGAGGCCGGAGTTCTGGCGGATCGCCGCCTCGATCTTGTTGGCCACCTCGGGGTTGTCGCGCAGGAACCCCTTCGAGTTCTCGCGGCCCTGACCGAGGCGCTGGCTGTTGTGGGAGAACCACGCGCCCGACTTCTCGACGATGCCGGCCTTCACGCCGAGGTCGATCAGCTCGCCGACCTTCGAGATGCCCTCGCCGAACATGATGTCGAACTCGACCTGCTTGAAGGGCGGCGCGACCTTGTTCTTGACCACCTTGACGCGGACTTGGTTGCCGATGGCCTCGTCGCGATCCTTCAGGGTCGAGACGCGGCGGATGTCGAGGCGCACCGAGGCGTAGAACTTCAGCGCGTTGCCGCCCGTGGTCGTCTCGGGGGAGCCGTACATCACGCCGATCTTCATCCGGATCTGGTTGATGAAGATCACCATGCACTTCGAGCGCGAGATCGAGCCGGTGAGCTTGCGCAGCGCCTGGGACATCAGGCGGGCCTGCAGGCCGGGCTGGCTCTCGCCCATCTCGCCCTCGATCTCGGCGCGCGGCGTGAGGGCCGCCACCGAATCGACCACCAGCACGTCGATGGCGCCCGAGCGCACCAGCGTGTCGGTGATCTCGAGCGCCTGCTCGCCCGTGTCGGGCTGTGAGATCAGCAGGTCGTCGAGGTTGACGCCGAGCTTGCGCGCGTAGACCGGGTCGAGGGCGTGCTCAGCGTCCACGAAGGCGCAGACGCCGCCCTTCTTCTGGGCCTCGGCGATGGTGTGGAGCGCGAGCGTGGTCTTGCCGGACGATTCCGGCCCGTAGACCTCGATCACGCGGCCGCGCGGCAGGCCGCCGACGCCGAGCGCGATGTCGAGGCCGAGCGAGCCCGTCGAGACCGTCTCGACCTCGGTCACCTGCTGGTTCTTGCCGAGCCGCATGATCGAGCCCTTGCCGAAGGCGCGCTCGATCTGGGACAGGGCGGCGTCGATCGCCTTCGACTTGTCCTTGTCCATGCTGGGCGTATCCACCACTTTCAGTGCGGGCTGGGCCATCTCGGCGGCATCCTTATGCGGGTGTCGGGCGCCGTTCGCAATCGCGCCCCGGCTGGCATTTATGTACCTGTTTTGTTCTCGTTCCGCAAGGGCCGCGAGGGCTCGGTCGGGGCCCTGGACACAGGGGTGGAGCTGCACGAGGGGAGGCCGCAGACGGTCCGGGCCGTCATTCCCCGGGGCCGCGGCGCGGAACCCGGAGCGTACGGCGTGGCGGTTCATGCCGGCCGGGGGCGCGGCCGGATATTCCCGCTCCGGTTGTACTGTGCTCGCGGGAAGCAATCGGGAAAGAAGAGTTTATAATTATTCGAACTCTATCATGTTGATTTTGCGATACGTCGTCCAGCAAACGAATTCATCCGGACGCTTCATCCTCGGCCCGCCCTTGCCTCCGCCGGCCGTACCGCGCTGATCGGCCGGGCGGCGGGACCTCGACGGCTCCCGCGAACGGCTGGGAGCGCGGGTTATGGCGGGAGCGGGCAGGGGCGGACGGGTGCGCGCGGCGGCCCTCCTCGGCGGGATCGCGCCGTTCTGCCTCGCGGCGGCCCAGGCGGAGACGGCCGAGGACGAGGTCGTCCTCTCGGAACTGTCCGTCGTCGGGATCGGGCCGGGGCCCGGCGAGGTGGCGACGGGGCCCGTCGCCGGCTACCGGGCCAGCCGCACGGGCACCGCCACCCGCACCGACACGCCGCTGCGCGACGTGCCCCAGTCGATCCAGGTGGTGCCGCGCGAGGTGCTGGTCGATCAGCAGGACATCCGCCTCGCCGACGCGGTCCAGAACGTCAGCAACGTGCAGTCCGGCGGCACCATCCAGGGCCGCTCCGACACCTTCGTCATCCGCGGCTTCCGCACGCAGACCTACGCCGTGGACGGCGTGCTGCTGAGCCAGGCCAACACCTTCAACACCACCCAGCGCGACCTCGCCGACGTCGAGCGCATCGAGGTTCTGAAGGGGCCGGCCTCCGTGCTCTACGGGCGCGGCGATCCCGGCGGCCTCGTCAACGTCGTCACCCGCCGGCCCACGATCCTGCCCTCCGGCGAGCTGACGGCGCAGGGCGGCAGCTTCGGATTCGCGCGCCTGCAGGGGACGGTGTCGGGCGCGCTGCCCGGCGCCGAGGGGCTCGCCGGCCGGGTCAGCTTCGCGGCGCAGGACGACCCGACCTTCCGCAATTTCGGCGACCGCTCGAACAGCCGCACCTTCGTGGCGCCCGCCTTCTCCTGGACGCCCGCCCCGGACACCCGCGTCGAGCTGCTGGCGGAGCTGACCCGGCAGGACACGCAGTACGACGAGGGCCTGATCGCCCGCAACGGCCGGGTGCCGCTCGACGACATCCGCCGGTACTACGGCACGACCAACTCGCGCTACAACGCGCAATCGAACTTCGTCACGCTCCGGGCCGAGCACGACCTCACCCCGGACCTGACCCTGCGCCAGGTCATCAACGTCCAGTCCGGCGGCTTCGACGTCTTCGCGGTCCGCGCCACCGGCCTCACGGCGGCCGACACCCAGGTCACGCGCCGGGGCACGGCGGTCGAGAACGGTTTCGCGGCGATCGACACGCAGAGCGAGGCGGTGGCGAAGTTCGACCTGTTCGGCCTCCGCAACACGCTTCTGGCGGGTTTCGAGTACACCCGCGGCTTCCGCAGCTCCTACGCGCAGCAATCCACCTTCAGCCCCACCAGCTTCCTCTTCCCGGTCCCCGGCGGCACGTTCGGCGCCTTCGGCTTCCAGAGCGACATCCGGCAGAGCACCGAGCTGTACGGGATCTATCTCCAGGACCAGATCGATCTCGGCGCCGGCGTGCAGCTCCTGCTCGGCACGCGCATCGATGCCGGGAGCCAGTTCTATTTCAACCGGTTGCCGACCACCCGCACCGTCCCGCCGGACCAGGCGCTGCTCGGCTTCTCGCCGCGGGTCGGCCTGCTCTACCGGCCGGTCGAGCCGCTGACGCTCTACGCGAGCTACACGACCTCGTTCAAGCCGCAGACGGACAGCGTGCTGAACGTCTCGAACCCGCCCCCCGAGACCGGGGTGCAGTACGAGGTCGGGGCGCGCTACGACCTGATCCCCTCGCTCCTCACGGTGAGCGCCGCCGCCTTCAGCATCACCCGGCAGAACGTCGCGGCGACCGATCCGGTCAATTCCGGCTTCTCGGTGATCACCGGCGCGCAGCACTCCGAGGGTCTGGAGCTCGACATCGCGGGTGAGATCCTGCCGGGCTGGAAGATCATCGGCGGCCTCGGCTATCTCGACGCCCGGATCGCGAAGGACACGACCTTCACGGTCGGCAACCGGCTCATCGGCGCGCCCGAATTCAGCGGCAGCGTCTGGTCGACCTACCAGATTCAGGCGGGGGCGTGGCGCGGCCTCGGCTTCGGCGCGGGCGTCACCCACGTGGGCAGGCGGGCGGGCGACCTCAACAACAGCTTCTTCGTCGGCGCCTATACCCGCCTCGACGCGGCGCTGTTCTACGATTTCGAGCGCTACCGCTTCGCGATCAACGCGCGCAACCTCACGGATGCGCGCTACATCGAGCAGCCGTTCAACCCGACCAACAACCTGCCCGGCGCGCCGCTGACCGTGCTGGCGACGATCACCGCGCGGATGTGAGAGGCGCCGGGCTCGACCGGAGAGGGCGCGCGCGCCGCTTCCTCCCCCTTTGCGGGCAGGGCGATCGCAGATGGCGGGGGTCGTCTCCGAGATCGCCACTGGAACCGCGCCGCGCCCCCTCTCCC
>NZ_LSIX01001029.1:0-3988 GCF_001556475.1 Methylobacterium sp. CCH5-D2
CCCGGCTTTCTGCGAAAGCAGACCTCTCCCTACAGGAGAGGGGACCCGCGCCTCGGCCTGCGGCGAGGCGCGAGCCGCCTCATGCGATCGCCTTGCCCGCAGAGGAACAGGGAGAGCGCGTGGAGGGCGAGGATACGGGACGGCTGCCCGATCCGCCGGCGTCGAACCATCCAGGAAAGGGACACTCGACCTCAGCGTGGTCCCCGTCTCCGGCCCCACCCGCGATCCACCGTTGACGCCGCTCGAGTTATGCGTCTTATATAAGACCAGTCGCCGCCAAGAAGCCGACGACAGCCATCAGGAGGACCGCATGAGCAGCCACGCCGCATCCGGCGAGGGGCGCCGCAAGCCGCATCTTCTCGCCCACTCCCCCGACGACAACGTCGCCGTCGCGGTGATCGAGGGCCTCTCGGCCGACACCGACGCGTTCGGGGTCGTCACCGAGAACGACACGACCTTCGCGGTGCATGTGCGCCACGACATCCCGATCGGCCACAAGGTCGCGCTGACCGACCTGAAGGCCGGGGACACGGCCATCAAGTACGGCCAGGACATCGGCAAGGTCATCAAGGACGTCGCCAAGGGCGAGCACGTCCACGTCCACAACGTCAAGACGAAGCGCTGGTGAGGTGATCATGTTCAAGGAAGCCGCTCAGCTCGAACACGAGATCGCCACCCCCTTCGTGGGCGGGGCCCCCGACCAGTTCGCCACGAAGGCGCTCCAATCCAAGCGCGCCTCCGAGGATTACCGCGGCGCCACCTTCATGGGCTGGCGCCGGGAGAACGGCCGCGTCGGCGTGCGCAACCACGTCGTCCTGCTGCCGCTCGACGACCTCTCCAACGCGTCCTGCGAGGCGGTGGCCAACAACGTGAAGGGCACGATGGCGCTGCCCCACGCCTACGGCCGGCTCCAGTTCGGCGAGGATCTCGAGCTCCACTTCCGCACCCTCATCGGCATCGGCTCGAACCCGAACGTCGCCGCCGTGGTGGTGATCGGCATCGAGGACCAGTGGACCAACCGGGTGGTCGAGGGCATCGCCAAGACCGGCAAGCCCGTGATCGGCTTCGGCATCGAGGGCCACGGCGACATCGCCACGATCGCCAAGGCCAGCTACCAGGCCAAGCGCTTCGTGCAGTGGGCGACCGAGCTGCCGCGCGAGGAATGCCCGATCTCGGACCTCTGGGTCTCGACGAAGTGCGGCGAGTCCGACACCACCACGGGCCTCGCCTCCTGCCCCACCGTCGGCAACATGTACGACAAGCTGATCCCGCACGGGATCTACGGGGTGTTCGGCGAGACCTCGGAGATCACCGGCGCGGAGCACCTCTGCCGGGAGCGGGCGGCGAGCCCGGAAATCTCGGACAAGTGGTACGCGATGTGGAAGTCCTACCAGGACGACGTGATCGAGGCCCACAAGACCGACGACCTCTCGGATTCGCAGCCGACCAAGGGCAACATCGCGGGCGGTCTGACCACGATCGAGGAGAAGGCGCTCGGCAACCTCGAGAAGATCGGCCACGAGTGCCGGTACATCGACGCGCTGCAGCCGGCGGAGGCGCCTGCCAAGGGGCCTGGCCTCTACTTCATGGACACCTCCTCGGCGGCCGCCGAGTGCGTGACCCTGATGGCGGCGGCGGGCTACGTGGTGCACACCTTCCCCACCGGCCAGGGCAACGTCATCGGCAACCCGATCGTCCCGGTGATCAAGATCACCGGCAACCCCCGCACCGTGCGCACCATGGGCGAGCACATCGACGTCGATGTCTCGGGCGTGCTCACCCGCGAGATGACGATCCCGCAGGCCGGCGACGCCCTGATCGACATGGTGGTGCGCACCGCCAACGGCCGGCTCACCGCGGCCGAGTCGCTCGGCCACCGCGAGTTCGTGATGACGAAGCTCTACCGCAGCGCCTGAGACAGCTGCCCAGGGGGCCGCGGACCGGTACAGGGTCCGCGGCCCCTGCCCCGACGCCATGGGGCAGGACACCCGAGCCTGACACGCGAGAGGAGGCGCGACCGCGGGGATACATCGCGGCGGCTTTCGTCCCGTCACAAGGAGGAATGCATGCGGTTGTTGCGGTCGATCTACGGCCAGGTCCTGCTCGGCATCGCGCTCGGCATCGCCGTTGGGGTCGTCGCCCCCGAATTTGCGGTCGGCTGCAAGATTCTCGGCGACATGTTCATCAACCTGATCAAGATGATCGTCGCCCCCGTCATCTTCTGCACCGTCGTGGTCGGCATCGCGCATGTCGGCGACATGAAGGCCGTCGGGCGGATGGGCCTGAAGACCATCGTGTATTTCGAGCTCGCCACCACCGTGGCGCTCGCCGCCGGCCTGATCTTCGTCAACGTCCTGCGCCCCGGCGACGGCGTGAACGCCACGGTCGAGAGCCTGGACGCCAAGCTCGTGGCGGGCATCGCCGGCAAGGCGCACGCCCAGTCCCCGATGGAGATCGTCGCCAACATCATCCCGCACAGCGCGGTCGACGCCTTCGCCAAGGGCGACCTGATCCAGGTGATGTTCTTCTCCGTCCTCGTCGGGATGGGGCTGGCCATGCTCGGCCGCAAGGGCGAGTTCCCCTTGCGCGTGGTCCACGCCTTCGGCGACGTGCTGATGAAGGTGGTCGGCATCATCATGCACTTCGCGCCCGTCGGCGCGTTCGGCGCGATGGCCTTCACCATCGGCAAGTTCGGCCTCGGCATCCTGGCCCAGTACGGGATGCTGATCGTCTCGCTCTACCTGACCTTCATTGTCTTCATCGTGTTCTTCCTCGGCGGGGTGATGCGCTTCTACGTCGGCCTCAGCCTGTGGAAGCTGTTCCGCTACAGCCGGGAGGAGATGTTCATCCTGCTCGGCACCACCAGCTCGGAATCGGTGCTGCCGCGGATCATGGCCAAGCTCAACGGGCTCGGCGTGGACAAGAGCGTGACGGGCCTCGTGATGCCGGCCGGGCTCTCCTTCAACATGGACGGCTCGTGCATCTACCTGACCATGGCGGTCGGCTTCATCGCCCAGGCGCTCAACATCCCGCTGACCTGGGAGCAGGAACTCGGCATCCTGGCGATCGCGCTCGTCACCTCGAAGGGCGTGGCGGGGGTGGCCGGCGCCATCCTGTTCGTGCTGGCCGCGACCCTGCAGGCCTCGCAGCTCCTGCCGGTCGCCGGAATCGCGCTGATCATCGGCGTGGACCGGATCCTGAACGAGCTGCGCTGCGTGACGAACGCGATCGGCAACATGGTGGCGACCCTCGTGATCGCCCGCTGGGAGGGCAAGCTCGACGTGGCCCACGCCCGCGCCGTGCTCGACGGCCGCATCACCCCGAGCCTCGACACCCTGGACGACGAGAGCGACGCCGCCGACCTGCCCGCGCAGGAGCCGGCCGCGCTCCGGAATCCCCTGCCGGCCGCCGTGCCGGCGACCTGAGGAAGAAAGAATCATGCCCAAGGTCGTCATCAGCGAGTTCATGGACGAGGCGGCCATCGCCGCCGAGCTCCAGGGCTTCGACACCCTCTACGATCCCGGCCTCGTCGACCGTCCGGACGCGCTGGCCGCCGCGCTGAAAGGGGCCGACGCGCTCATCGTGCGCAACCGGACGCAGGTGCGCGGCGCCCTGCTCGAGGCCGCCCCCGACCTGAAGGTGGTGGGCCGTCTCGGCGTCGGCCTCGACAACATCGACGTCGCGGCCTGCAAGGATCGCGGCATCGCGGTCTACCCGGCGACCGGCGCCAACGACGGGGCGGTGGCCGAGTACGTGATCGGCACCGCGATGCTGCTCCTGCGCGGCGCCTACGGCGCCACCGCCGAGGTCGCCGCCGGCACCTGGCCGCGCAACGCCCTGATGGGCCGCGAGATCGCCGGCAAGCGCCTCGGCCTCGTCGGGTTCGGCGCCATCGCCCGCGAGACGGCGCGCCGCGCCGCCGCCCTCGACATGATGGTCTCGGCCCACGACCCGTTCCTCGGCGCCGACGACCCGGCCTGGACGCCGC